>CBDUDY010000244.1:0-3320 GCA_965366055.1 uncultured bacterium | reverse complement strand
ATTATAAATCCTGCAGAATATATCGCAGATCAACTCAAGAATCAACCAGAAATCATTCCGATGAAAGCAGTTTTGGGCGGAAAAATGCATTTTCTAAATGTTCAGATTTTGGGTAGAGAATGGATTATCGCAGATTATGAAGATGGCCACGTCTTAGGGAAAGCTATTTTCAAATATAAAGTTGGCAAAGATGGAAAAGTAGATTTTGAACTGATATCACAAGAAGCTCAATAGCCAAAAATTAAATTTCTATGAAGTATTTATTTCTACTATTATTTTTGGGTAGCTGTGCTACAAAAGTTGCAACATCATCGGAAAGGGTAGATTTGCAAAATTATGTTGATGAGGCAATTTCAAGATCACTTGTTGAAGAGTTTCCCATTCTTGTTTTAAGTGAAATATCAGTAAAAAATCTCTCGACCGAGTCCATGAAGTATAAATATTATAAAGGAATGAAGCGAACTAATTTATTTCTTATTCCCAAAGACTGTGCATCTGCGCAATTAATTTGGGGTGACGGAGCTGAAAAAGGAGTTATTGTTAGTAAATCGGCAGCATTTTTAAAACCTCAAACAAAGAACACAAAATATATCTACGACGGAAAAGAAATTACCACAATGCAAAGAGATAGCATTATTATTGACAATGTGAAAGATGTGATTTACATAAAAGTCGATCGCATATCTTATGATTTCTGCTTCATAACCTCGGTTAAGTAGCGAATGATATTCTAAATATTTTCGATAGAATTATTTCGTAAATTTCGATTGCTGTGAATTTTTATTTTTGCTAAAACACACGCCATTTAAAATAAATTATGGGAAACAAAATTCTAAGTCAAATTTACCAGCATCCACAGATGAAGCAAGAGGATCTTCGCCTTATTTGCGATGCTCATCAACGGGTAGAATTCCAGAAATGGGACTACTTTTTGGAAAAAGGTAAAATGGCCAATGAATATTTTATTATTGAAAGTGGTTTGGTGAGAGCTTTTACGCACAATTATAAAGGAGAGGAAATTACCACGGATTTTATAGGTGAAAATGAAATTGTGATAGAAGTTTCTTCTTTATTTACAAGAATTCCTGCCCAAGAAAGTCTACAAGCTTTGACAAATGGCGTTGCTTGGAAAATCGATTTCAATATTTTTCAAGAGTTGTATCATAAAAGTGCAGGTTTTAGCGAATGGGGAAGAGCGTGGATGTCAAATCAACTTTTTGGCCTAAAGCAACGCAATATTGATATGATCAGCGTTACTGCAAGTGATCGATATTTAAAGCTTTTAAAAGAAAAACCTCAAATTATTCAGCAAGCATCTTTAAAGCATATTGCATCCTTTTTGGGCGTTACAGATACTTCATTAAGCCGAATTCGGAAAGAAGTCTTCCACGATTAAATTTCTTGTCATATGGCAAGTTGCAAATAATGATTTTGTTTTAACTTTATTCGAATCTTAAAACCTAAAATATTATGAGTGCAAAAAATCCCGTCGTTTGGTTCGAAATCTATGTTGATGATATGGAAAGAGCCTCTAAATTCTATGAAACTGTATTTGATTTGAAATTGGAAGATATGCCAAATCCCACCGAAGATAATTTGCAAATGAAGTCCTTTTCTGGCAATATGGATTCTTATGGTATCAATGGTGCTCTAGTAAAAATGGAAGGTTTTAAAGCTGGCGGAAACTCGACCTTAATTTATTTTGAAAGTGCTGATTGTTCAACCGAGGAACAACGTATTGAGAAAGCGGGTGGAAAAATTCACAAATCAAAAATGTCTATCGGCAGCCATGGATTTATAAGTTTATTTTATGATTCCGAAGGCAATATGGTTGGTTTGCATTCTATGGAATAATTGAAGATATCACACACTATGCAATTTGACTTTCTATAATAAGTACATTTGAAAAACTCTAAATATTCGAAAAATAACTGCTTAATATAGGCAAGTGAAATTAAATATTCTTCAGACCTTTTTCCATAACTTTCCGACTTTTTTTAATAATTACTGAACTACCTATTTTCTGTATATTTGTGATCTTATTAATCAAGAAAATAGAACGTTATGAATATTACATTAGCGCAAGCAGAAAAATTAATTGCTGCAGCAAAAGAGAAAGCAACTGCAATTGACACAAAAATGAACATTGCAATCGTAGACGGTGGAGCAAATTTAGTTGCTTTTGCACGCATGGATGGAGCTTGGTTAGGTTCACTTGACATCTCAATTAAAAAAGCAAAAACGGCTCGTTTTTTCGATATGAATACTGGAATTTTGGGAGAACTTTCTCAGCCAGGAGGATCACTTTACAATATCGAACATTCAAATAATGGATTAATTACTTTTCCTGGTGGCGTGCCAATAAAAGATGCAAATGGTGAAATTATCGGAGCAATCGGAGTTAGCGGAAGTAGCGTTGAAAATGATCACGCTGTTGCTGAAGCTGGAGCATCTGCATTATAAGTAGAACAACATATGAAAGAGGAGAGGGTGATTATTAGATAATTATCCTCTCTTTTCTATTTTTATTCCAAAATGTTTTTTTGTATATTGAGACTTCACAAAATTTGATAAATTATGAAAGTCGAATTCCAAGAAAAACAAAAATTCACTCAATGGTGGCTATGGTTAATTCTTATTACTACGGCGGCTGCTCCTTTTTTAGGACTTTTTAGGCAAATATTTTTAGTAGAAAAGTTTGGTGATGCTCCAAAATTTGATTCTACAATTGTAATATTCTCAGCTATAATGGCAGTTGTAATAGTACTTTTTTTAATTATGAATCTAAAAACCGAAATCGATGAGCACGAAATTCGAATAAAATTTTTTCCATTCGTCACAAAACGAATAGATTGGAAGGATATCAAAAACGTAAAAGTTGTCAACTATGGCTTCGTCGGAGGATGGGGAATCAGATTATTTACAGATTATGGAACTGTCTTCAACACAAGTGGGAATAAGGGTTTAGTGGTTGAACTTCATAATGGCAAGCGACTTGTCATTGGTACTCAGAAAGAGGAAGAACTTCGAAATTTCATCCGAAAATTTCAGGTGTAACCAAATTTGGATATTTTTTCTTTCGTCGAACGTTAAATAATAATTCCAAAATTTTAATTTTAATAAAAATTTATCGGCAGAATAAATTCTACTTTTAATTCTTTATCGTAATATTGCAATATATAAATATGAATTATGGGAGTTTCAAAAATAGAACACTTTACCGAAAAACAAAATGATCTTGCAAAACTCGCAAAAGCCTTGGCACATCCAGCGAGAATCGCGATTCTTGACTATTTGGCAAGTGTAGATACTTGTATTTG
>CBDUDY010000243.1:0-3369 GCA_965366055.1 uncultured bacterium | reverse complement strand
TTTAGAAAGAAATAACCTTGTTTTAGGCTAAATTGTTCTGTTGATTTTGTAAATTACTTCATTCAACGAATTTCTTCGAGAATTTACCTACATGGAAAATCTTCTAGCTCAAATAAAAAACTGCCAACTTTGCCAAGCACATCTCGTTCATGGAGTAAATCCGGTGGTGACAGGAAGCAAGAACAGCAAAATTCTTATCGTTGGACAAGCTCCCGGCCGCGTTGTCCACGAAACTGGAATACCTTGGAATGATCGTAGCGGCGATACTCTGCGAAAGTGGCTTGAGGTTGATAGAGACACATTTTACAATACCGATTTATTTGCCATTATGCCAATGGGTTTTTGCTTTCCAGGATCGGCAAAAACGGGTGATCTTCCGCCAAGAAAGGAATGCGCTCCATTATGGCATCAGCAATTACTAGATGAAATGCCAAATCTTCAACTTACAATTCTCATCGGCTTGTATGCTCAGAAATATTATTTAGCCAAGACCTCGCAGAAAAATTTAACCGAAAACGTAAATCATTTCGAAGAATATCTGCCAGAATATTTCCCACTTCCTCATCCTTCTGGTCGCAACAATATTTGGCTCGCAAAACATCCATGGTTCCCAGAAGTTGTGTTGCCTCAGCTCAAAAAAATAGTACACTCTATAATTGATAAGTAACTTTCTGAAACTCTCCTAATCAAAAGTTATAATATTCGGATATTATTGTCCGAAATAAATTTTACTTCTTATCTTTGTAGAAATCACTTCAATAATGATATTTTCCAAAGCTTGTGAATACGGAATTCGCGCTACAATTTATATTGCAACTCAATCTGAGACTACAAAAAGACTTTCTCTAAATGATATTGCGACAAATATAAATTCGCCCGCCGCTTTTACAGCCAAAATTTTACAGCAATTAGTCAAAAGTGGCGTGGTAAATTCTGCAAAAGGACCAAATGGTGGCTTCTGGATTTCAACTGAAGCTTCCCTCGAAACAAATATGCTTCAGGTCGTCAAAGCAATCGATGGCGTAGAGGTTTTTAGTAGATGTGCATTGGGTTTTCAGCAATGCGATTCAACCCATCCTTGCGCAATGCATTATCAAATCACAGATATTCGCGATGCATTGTATAAAATGCTGAATGAAACCAAGCTGAATGAGCTGTCAAATTCCATTCAAAACGGAGATACATTTTTAAGAGGTATTTCAATCACAAATTAATTTAGTAGTAGCTTTTTCCTCTTTAGAAAATGCAACTTTACTAATTTTGAACTACATATTATGAACAATGATATTCTTACGCTTGCCGATATAAAAATACTGGTCGATGAGTTTTACGCTCGCATTAGACAAGACGAAATTCTTGCTGACATTTTCAACGAAGTTATCCAAGATCGTTGGCCAGAGCACCTCGAGCGCATGTACACATTTTGGCAAACCGTACTTTTGGACGAGCATACCTACAACGGCGCGCCTTTTATGAAGCACAGAAATCTGCCCGTTTCTGCAGAACATTTCAATCGTTGGCTGCAATTATTTTTTGAAACTGTAAATGATTTATACAGTGGCGAGATTGCCGATGAAGCTAAAATGCGTGGTCAGAAAATGGCCGAAATGTTTCATTACAAAATTGAATATGCAAGAGAGCAGAATCAAAAACCGCTCATCTAAATTTATATAATCCTAAATTTTCCCACTTTGTCAGCACCTATAAAAAGAAATAAATTATTACAACCAATCAGTAGAGAACATCATCACGGACTTTTGTTATCCTGGAAAATCCGTCAAGGAATTTCAAAAAAAGTTGATCCTTTGCGCATTAAAAAGTACGTAGATTGGTTTTTTGAAAATCATCTAATTCCCCATTTTGAATTCGAGGAAAAATATATTTTCACCATTTTAGATCCCAAACACGAACTTGTTGTAAAAGCCTTAAGCGAGCATAGACGCCTGCAAAGACTGGCAACAGATGAGAAAAATATTGGAAATTCTCTAAGTTTATTTGAAGAAGAATTGGAGCAACACATCCGTTTTGAGGAGCGTATTTTATTTGCAGAAGTGCAGCAACACGCAACTCCCGAGCATTGGGAAGAGCTAGAAAAGCAGCATCACGACGAGAGTTTTGTGGACAATACTTCAGACGAATTCTGGAAATAATTTTTTTTGGCTTTCGCCGAAAGAATCTTGGCAACAGCATACAGTTTCAGTTTAGAACTTAACCCTTCTTAGATATCTAGCGAGGGATTTTTCCACTTCCGAAGCAGTACGTTAGAATTGAAATCTATTTTAGCAAAGACGTAAATAAGAACGTTTATAAATTTTGCCGAAAGGCTTAATCCTAATGGCAGTTAGATACTAATTATTAAAAATTTAACTGCCTTCACTCCCACGCATTTTAGTCAAATCAGCTTGAAAAGAGTACTTTTAACAAATACCATTTCAAAACAAATGATTATGACAGTAGCGCAAGTTTTTGATGCACAACAAAATTTCTTCAACACCAACAGCACAAAGGATGTTTCTTGGAGATTAGAACAACTTTCTAAACTAGAAAATCTGCTAAAGCAAAACGAAGATTTATTGTTTAAAGCAATCAAAGATGACTTCGAAAAATCACAATTTGAAACCTACGTCACCGAACTTTCATTTATCTACAGCGAAATCGCCTACAGCAAAAAGCACTTGAGAAGTTGGGCAAAACGAAAACGTGTCGCCACAGGACTTGCCAATTTTCCTGCACATAGTTATATAATTCCCGAACCATTAGGATCCTGTCTCGTAATTGGCGCTTGGAATTATCCGTATCAATTATCTATACTTCCCGCGGTTGCAGCTCTTGCTGCAGGAAATACTGTGATTATAAAACCAAGCGAAATGCCTGCAAATACTGCAGCAGCAATGGCAAAGGTTATTAATAATAATTTTGATCCCAAAGTACTTTACGTTGCAGAAGGCGCGGTCGAAATGACCACCGAACTTCTTAAACTTAAATTCGATAAGATATTTTTCACCGGGAGTACCGCGGTTGGAAAAATCGTCTACAAAGCTGCTGCCGAAAATCTAGTTCCCGTTACATTAGAGCTAGGCGGAAAAAGTCCAACCTTCGTTTTCGAAGATGCGGATATTGCAACTTCAGCGCAACGAATTGTTTGGGCAAAATTTCTAAATGCTGGTCAAACCTGCGTAGCACCAGATTTTATTATGGTCGAAAAATCGATCGAACAGAAATTTCTGAATGCTTTAAAGGAAGAAATCGAAAAGAGATATTCAAATATCCAAGTGACAGACGATCATTATCTTCAAATAATAAATGACAAAAACTTCGAAAGGCTGACCAAGTTAATTGATAACTCAAAAGTTTTTTATGGCGGACAAA
>CBDUDY010000242.1:0-3372 GCA_965366055.1 uncultured bacterium | reverse complement strand
ATTAAGAAAAACAGCAATTTTAATCAGATTAACGAGGTTTTGGAAGCTAATGATGTATCACTAATTGTAATGAGTTCCCACGGTACAAGCGGATTACATGAGATTATAATCGGATCAAATACAGAGAAAGTTATCCGTTTTTCAGATGTGCCTGTATTAGTTATAAAAGAGGAAGCTGCTGCATATAAGATGGGAGTTGGTGTATATAGTTCAGATTTTTCGGAAGATAGTATTGAAGCTTATAAAAAAGCAAAAACTTTTTTCAAGGATTGGGACACAGAAATGAAAATGGTTTACGTGAATCCTACTGGGAGAAAATTTAAAAACAGCAGAGAATTAGATGAACTACTGCTAAATTTCTTTACTAAAGCAGGAGAAGTTACTATCGACGACTGCAAAAATAATGTTACAATCTATTCTGAACATTCTATAGAGAAAGGAATCTTTAATTACAGTAATGACATCAACGCTGATTTTATTGTGATCCCAACTCATCCACACAAAGGAATTACACATATTCTAAAAGGAAATCTTTCAGAAAGTATAGCCAACCATTCTAGTATTCCTGTGTTAACTATAAAAATTTAAATTGGCAATTAGAAATTATTGCAGCGATAGGAGTTTATAAATTAAAAATCTATTCTTCATAAATCAATTTCATATAAAATCGTCACTTGGATACTTTCTATTTAGCTTGCAATGGCAAGAAGAAAACCTTACAATCAAAATAATGCTTCCATTTACGGGAGCATTATTTTTTTTATAAAAAGGATAGGAGCAGCTTACAATAACACCAATGCAATTATCTCATATTTCACTTCTGCATCACTAAATGTTATTGGAATAAGAATGACAATTATAAAGTCCAACAATAAGTTTAGTTGTAACTCAAACTTATTGAAAGTTGTTTCCGAAAATAGCTTTAAGATTTTCTAAATAGCCCAAGAATTTTTCAGACATGCTTTGGCTTCACTTGTTACACCCTATAATATTTGTGCAGTCTTGCACTTTAATAATTGTGGAGAAATTTGCATAGATTTTTTGCGAATTTCTCTCGATCGATTTAGCAAAGAAAAATATAAATAAAAACCCACTACAAACGCAGTGGGTTTTGAATTAAGATACTATTTGGTCAATTAACTCGAAACTTTGCTTTCGGCTATTTCAGGATTCTCGCCAATCATCAAACCTTGTGACTGTCCCCGGCCAAAATAAGTTGTAGTCCAATTCATCATTGTTCTAAAACGATTTCTGTAATCAATGAGGAGGAAAAGATGTACAAATAACCAAGCAAACCAGGCAAACCAGCCGGTGAGTGTTGCTTTAGGGAAACTAAGATCAGCAACTGCTTTACTTTTTCCGATAATTGCCATACTTCCCTTATCCAGGTATTTAAAAGGTTTTAAGTCGTCTAATTCATTTTGTGCTAAAGCCACTAAATTCTTTGCGAGTCTTTTTCCCTGTTGTTGCGCGACGCTTCCCAATTGTGGGTGACCTTCAGGAAAATCTTTATCGGCAAACTGAATACAAGTGTCGCCAATTGCATAAATACCATCGGTATTTTCGACTTTATTATAGCCATCAACTTTTAGTCGGCCACCTCTTCCATAAAGATCCTCGGGAAGTCCTTTAAATTTGGAAGCGGTAACTCCTGCGGTCCAAATCAGGGTTTTGGTTTCGATAAAGCTGCCATCTTTAAAATAAACTTTGTCATCTTTATAATCGGCCACCAATTTATTTAATTGCACCGTAACTCCCATTTCTTCAAGACTTTTCTTGGTATACTTCTGCGATTTCTCGGTCATTGGCGGAAGCACCGTTGCCGCGCCATCGACCAAATATAGATTCAAAGGTTCGTTTTGTAATTCTGGATAAATATCCTTTAAAACTCTAGAGCGCATCTCGGCAATCATTCCTGCAACTTCCACTCCAGATGGACCAGCGCCAGAAATCACAATATTTCGAATCTTGCGCTTCTCCTCTTCATCTGTGGAATAGGTATATTTTTCGGCTTGAAGAATTAGATAATTTCGCAACTTAACCGCATCATCAATGGTTTTCATCGGAAGAGAATTCTTTTCGATGTTTTCCATTCCAAAGTAATTGGCCTTTGTTCCAGTTGCAAGCACCAGATAATCATAATGCAATTCGCCAGTAGAAAGTTTTACCTTCTTTTGAGCAGTTACAATTTCTTCCAGTTCACCTAATCGAAAATGTAGATTCTTTTTCCCACGCAATAAGGTACGGAACGGAATAGAAATACTTGATACATCTAGCATTCCAGTAGCTACTTGATAGAGAAGTGGCGGAAAGAAGTTATAATTATTCCGATCCACTAGAGTCACCTGAACTCCTTTTTTGCCGCCCATTTTTCTAGCCAAATTAATTCCCGCAAAGCCGCCTCCGATGATCACTATTTTCTTGTCTTCCATACTATTTTGTTTTATTCGAAAATCTTATCAAAGTTGTTTATGCAACTTTGATAAGACTTTCGAACTATTTTTATTTATCTCAATTTGATGTCACCACCATCGGCCATCAATGTCTGACCGGTCATATATTTGCTGTCGTCGCTTAGTAGAAAAGCTACAATTGGTGCAATATCTTTTTCGGGATCACCAAAGTGATTCAAAGGAATATGCGACGCGATTTCTTCGTACTGTTTTGGGCTGCTTTCTTTCCATTTTGCAACACCTTCGGTCAAAGCCAATGGACAAACTACATTTATTCTGATTTTATCTGGACCCCATTCAGTTGCTGCAACACGACTCAATCCACGGATTGCTTCTTTTGCAGCAGCGTAACTTGCCTGTCCACTCTGACCATTTAATGCTGCTCCAGAACCGAAATTCACTACAGAACCTTCCGCTTTTTTCAATTCCGGATAAGCAGCCTTCATAAAATTTAAAGTCGCATTAAAACCTGTACCAAATGACAATGACCAATCTTCTGCAGATAATTCAATCAAAGGTTTTTGACGGGAAGCGTGTGCATTATTCACCAATCCTGTAAGTTTACCAAATTTTGAAACAGCTAATTGTACTGCTTCGGCGGCAACCGATTCCTTAGAAACATCGCCATTTAAAAAAGCGATTTTTTCAGGGTTTTCGTTAATTATTTTTTGTCCAGCTTCTTCATTAATATCGACTGCAATTACAGAAGCGCCTCTTTGCACAAGTACTTTAGTTATAGCTCCACCAATTCCTGACGCACCTCCCGTTACAATTACAACTTGACCTTTTAAATTTTCCATAAGATTGATTTTAGTTTTTTAAATAAACACTTTAGAGTCATATTAGATCTTTAATAATCAGTATCTAATTAATAACCTACGATTTACTGACTTACAAAGTTATTGGAAAGTGATGAAAA
>CBDUDY010000241.1:0-3382 GCA_965366055.1 uncultured bacterium | reverse complement strand
GGAAGGGGAGCTAGGACGTCACTATATAAAATTATTTTTATTGATTACAATTCGCGTTTTATACTATAGAAAATAGTACGAACGCTTTCTTTAACTGGTATTCCAACCACCTCCGCAAACCTGTCATCCCGTCCTCCCCCAACCCCCTCCGAAGGAAGGGGAGCTAGGACGTCACTATATAAAATTATTTTTATTGATTACAATTCGCTTTTTATACTATAGAAAATAGCACCAACGCTTTCTTTAACTGGTATACCAACCACCTCCGCAAACCTGTCATCCTGACGAAAGAAGGATCCCAGTTGTAGCTCACGCAAGTAATGCTTAAGCACAATTTAAACTATGAAAGGACATCTTTGACCAAATTGATTAGGAGTTTCCTGCAAGGTTTTCAAAACATTATAACGACCAGCGACAATGTTGTTTTTAGTACTGCTTCATTTCCATACCTACAAGGTTCAAAAAAAAACCTTGCAGGAATTCATCTTGCAAGGCATTATATTTCTAAGAAGATCATTTCGCTATTATGTAAACAAACTTCTTAGTTAAGCTTTATGTCGAAGAAAGACGTTTTGCGGCAGGGACAGGAACGGCATCCTTTGCTGCTAAAATAAAATTGTAAGATGGCGTGAATAGGGTGGTTTGTCTTTATAAAAAAGTCATTGTAGCAGCAAAGATATAGTGGATGGCCCGGTGCTTCCGGGAGGAACGCTCCGGACGCAGCTGCCATTATAAAAAAAATAATGATCAAATTAAACAATATCTTGAGTATCTAGATTTTGCTTCTAGCAATTTTCCATACATGCATTGCAACTTAAAACCTTGTAAGGCGCTACTTATGGATGCAATCCCCATTGCGTTTTATCTGCATAAGCAAAGTCCACTTTGTACTTCTCGGGGATTTCTTCGGTAAGCATCGATCCCACTTTTATAGAAGGAAAAAGTTCTTCGTAGGTAATCATACTGTTGAGCGACACTCGTCGATAAATGTGTGAACGTTTCAAATTACCGGATTCAGTAACTCCTGTTGCTCCCAGCAATTCGGCAAAATTCTTAAGTGTCGATTGGTGGTAATTCGCCACACGAACCTTTTTATCTTCGGGAACTAATCCTCTAGTCAATTTAGGATCTTGGGTTGTAATTCCGGTTGGACATCTATTTGTATTGCATAATAAAGCCTGAATACAACCGAGCGAAATCATCATTCCCCGTGCTTGATAACAGGCATCTGCTCCCAAAGCAATTGCACGCGCGATGTGAAACGCAGAGGTTATTTTACCAGATGCAATAATCTTGATATGCTTGCGGATATCTAAACCATTTAGAATATTATGGACAAAATCGAGACTATCTATTAATGGCGCACCAACATAATTACTGAATTCTGGTGGTGCCGCACCTGTACCTCCTTCTCCTCCGTCTACAGCGATAAAATCTGGGTAAATATCCAGATCGACCATCGCTTGACAAACGGATATAAATTCACTTTTATAACCGATACATAACTTGAATCCAACTGGCTTTCCTCCTGATAAATCTCGTAATTCTTGAATGAATCGCACCATACCTAATGGAGTGTCAAAGGCAGTATGATACGGTGGCGAGGACACTTTTGTGAATGGTTTTATGTGACGTATTTTGGCGATTTCCTCAGAGTTCTTCTCCGCCGGAAGTATTCCTCCATGCCCAGGTTTGGCTCCCTGAGATATTTTGAGTTCGATCATTTTTACATTTGGATGCTTTGATTTTTCGGCAAAGAGGATTGGATCAAATTTCCCTGCTTCATCTCGGCATCCGAAGTACGCCGTACCAATTTGCCAAATCAAATCTCCGCCTTCTTCTAAGTGATGATGGCTTAAACCACCTTCACCTGTATTATGCGCAAAATTTCCAATTTTGGCGCCAGCACTTAATGCCCTAACCGCGTTGGCACTCAAAGCGCCAAAACTCATTGCTGAAATATTTAAAATGCTTGCGGAATATGGATGTTTACAATCTTTATTTCCGATTAAAATTCTTGGATCATGATCTATAGTTTCAAAAGCTTTGGGCGCCATAGTATGGCAAAGCCATTCGTAACCTTCGGCATAAAGGTCAAGTTGAGTTCCGAATGGTATTGTATCACGAACACCTTTGGCTCTTTGATATACCGTTGAGCGATCTACTCTATTAAAAGGGCGGCCATCAATATCTGATTCAACAAAATACTGGTAAATCTTTGGACGTAATTCTTCCAAAACAAAGCGCAATCTCCCAAATATGGGATAATTCCGCATTAGAGTATGTTTAGTTTGAATAAGATCGTAGTAACCCAAAACTGTTAGAGTTAATACAATTGCAAAAAGCACATACCAACCAGAGCCTAAAAAAAATGCCAACGCGAATGTTAATAAAAGGATAGCAGTCGATGATATAAAATAATTTCGCATAGTGAAAGTATTAATAATTTAGATTTCATATAGAGCAGTAGATGTGTCTCCTTGAAAAACTTACGTTTGCTCTGTTGACGCTTAGTTTGAATATTTTCTGTAAAACTTGTACTACTGATTGTCGAGAAATTGCGGTAAATAAAGTGCAGAGCAAAAAAATAGGTGCTATCTGTTATCTTAAAACTGGTGATTTTAAAAATTTATCTCGACACGCATCAGCACAAATTACGTCCCAAATCAATTCGATCTTTGTAACCAGACAAGTAATTATTTAATTGTCGAACGTTGGTTAGTGATTCTATCAAAGTTACATAAATTAATCAGAAATGATGGCAGAATATTGATCTGTAAAATAGTTTTTTTTGGGATTGAAATGGGCAGATATTTTGTTTTGTATATTATTTTTGACTTTTTAAAAATTGCAAATGTTAGAGATTTCTATAAGTTACCCTTTCTTTTACAAATTAAAGGCTTGAGGTCAACTCACTTTATTTGGCAAAATTTAGGTGTTATGGAAAAGCACTACTATTAAAAATCCGGACAAAAAATTCTCAAGCAAGACTTCTAATCGTAATTATTGGTGTTATAAGCAGATTAAACTTACTAGAAACGTAACTTCCTTGATCGAATTTAAGTTGGGAAATAACTCTCGTTCATCACCACTAAAATAAAATTGCTTTATGTCTTTCTGCCGAAAATTTGTAAAGCACGAGATTTGCGACAGGGACAGGAGCGGCATCCTTTGCTGCTAAACGAAAATTTTAAAGATGGCGCGAATGACTTAGATTTCTTTTATGGCATTGTCATTGTAGCAGCAAAGATATAGTGGATGGCCCGGTGCTGCCGGTAGGAACGCTCCGGCGGCAGTCGCCCTAAAAAAAAATCAGAAAATTAATCCGAAAAGTTGCTATAAAAGAAAAGCGACCTGTACGGGTCGCTTTCTATAAAATTTC
>CBDUDY010000240.1:0-3389 GCA_965366055.1 uncultured bacterium | reverse complement strand
TAATATTCTTGTACATTATTTTATAAATTACATAACATTTCGGCGGCATAAATTGCTGATTTTTACCATTGATAACCAAAACTAAAAACGATATGAAATGGAGCGGCAGAAGACAAAGTAGTAATATGGAAGACCGTAGAGGTGTTTCGGGCGGAAAATTGGCGGCTGGAGGTGGAATTATTGGAATTATATTCTTAATAATTAATGCACTTTCTGGCGGTGATTCTGGCGAACTTCTCAATAGTGTTCAGCAACAACTTGAGCAAGGAAATCAGACTGAACAAACCATTGAATTAACTCCCGAAGATAAGAAAATGGGCGAATTTGTAAGTACTGTTCTTGCAGATACTGAAGATGTTTGGGGAAAAATTTTTAGAGAAAACGGCGGAACTTATAAGGAACCTAGACTGGTGCTTTTTCGCGATGGTGTAAAAACTGCTTGTGGTGGCGCAAGTTCGGCTTCAGGACCTTTTTATTGTCCAACCGATCAGACAGTCTATATGGATCTTGCATTTTTTGATGAACTTAAGAATAAATTAGGTGCTCAAGGTGGGGATTTTGCAATTGCGTATGTGATTGCTCACGAAATTGGACACCATGTTCAGACTTTGCTTGGAACATCAGATCAGATGCGAAAAGCGCAGCAAGGTGCTTCTCAAACTGAAGGAAACAAATTGTCTGTAGCTCTTGAACTTCAAGCGGATTTTTATGCTGGTGTTTGGACACATTACAATCAGAAAATGAACAATGTTCTAGAACCTGGCGATATTGAAGAAGCGCTAAGTGCAGCAAATGCTGTAGGTGACGACGCAATCCAGAGAAAAACACAAGGACAAGTTGTTCCTGATTCTTTTACACACGGTTCGTCTGAACAGCGTATGTTTTGGTTTAATAAAGGATATAAAACAGGCGATTTGTCTCAAGGTGATACCTTTGCAGCTATGAGATAATCTAGCCGAGCCAACCTTCGCGATCTAAAGATCTATACTGAATAGCCTCCGCAATATGTGCGGAGGTTATATTTTCTGCAGCTTCCAGATCGGCAATCGTTCTAGAAACTTTTAAAATTCTATCATACGCTCTTGCAGAAAGATTTAGTCGCTCCATCGCAGTTTTCAATAGCTGCAAAGATGTATCTTCCAACTTGCAAAATTCTCTAATATTTCTTGAGGACATTTGAGCATTGTAATTTATAGTATCCATTTCGTCAAAGCGTGCACTCTGAATTTCACGTGCTGCCGTAACTCTTTCGCGAATATTCGCGCTGCTTTCGGCTTTTCGTTCTTCGGAAAGTTTCTCAAAAGGAACAGGAGTAACTTCAATATGAATATCGATTCGGTCCAACAAAGGCCCCGAAATTTTCCCTAAATAACGTGCCATTTCATTTGGTGAAGATGTACTTGGAGAGTCTGGATCATTAAAATAACCACTTGGACTTGGATTCATACTTGCCACTAACATAAATGATGACGGATAAGTGACTGTAAACTTGGCTCTGGAAATTGTTACTTCGCGATCTTCCAACGGTTGCCGCATTACTTCCAAAACTTCTCGCTTAAATTCTGGAAGTTCATCCAAAAACAATACGCCATTATGTGCCATCGATATTTCGCCAGGTTGGGGAAAGCTCCCTCCTCCTACTAATGCGACATTCGAAATGGTATGATGCGGACTGCGAAATGGTCGCTGATTCATCAAACCTACTTCTTTTAATTTTCCAGCAACGCTGTGAATTTTGGTGGTTTCCAATGCTTCTCGCAAAGTCATCGGTGGTAAAATACTGGGCAATCTCTTTGCTAGCATCGTTTTTCCAGATCCTGGAGGACCAATTAGTATAATATTGTGTCCACCTGCCGCGGCGATTTCCATACATCTTTTGATGCTCTCCTGCCCTTTTACGTCACTAAAATCAAATTCAGGAAAATCTAAAGTTTTATAAAATTCCGCTTTAGTATCAAAAATAGTTGGTTCAAGTGTGCCTTTGCCTTCAAAGAAATCAATAATTTGCTGAATGTTTTCAACTCCATACACATCGAGTCCCGATACGATGGCTGCTTCTTTTGCATTTTGAATTGGCAGAAAGAAACCTTTAAATCCTTCTTCTTTTGCTTTGATTGAAATAGGTAGTGCTCCTCTAATTGGTTGTAAACTGCCATCGAGTGATAGCTCGCCCATTATAATATATTTGTCAACTTCCTCATTATTTATTTGGCCAGAAGCGGCGAGAATTCCCACCGCAAGAGTAAGATCATACGCTGATCCTTCTTTTCTCAAATCGGCGGGAGCCATATTGATAATGATTTTTTTTCCAGGCATTTTGTAACCGTTATTTTGCAAAGCGGCCGCAATTCTAAAACTACTTTCCTTGACTGCAATATCTGGAAGTCCCACCAAATGATAGCCGATGCCAGGATCCATATTCACTTCTACCGTAATGGTCGTAGCTTCTACACCAAAAACTGCACTTCCAAATACTTTTATCAGCATAATATCAGGGTTTTAGAAACTAAATTTAATAAATATATCGAAGTGAAATGGTTTTATTTTTTTAGGTACATTTGGATAGATAATTTAACAAATCAACTTAAGTCAAATGGGAATATTTAATGCAATATTAGGCAATGCTTCGGCGGTAGATCAGAAAGATGTAGAAAAGGAATTTGGACCATTGCTAATCGAAGGAGAAACTATCGAAAAAGCTTTCAGAATGATTAAGGATATGTTTGTTTTTACCAACAAACGACTTATTCTAGTTGAAAAATCATTAGTGGGAACAAAGATTGATTACGTTTCGATTCCGTATCAAAACATCATCAAATTTTCTAAAGAAAGCGCTGGAATTATGGATCTTGATGCCGAATTAAAAATTTGGGTAAAAGATGAAGTTGGTCCAATAAAAAAGCAATTTGGTAAAAGCGGAAATAATATAAATGAAGTTTATCAGATTTTAAGTAAGCATATTTTGAACTAGAAATAATCGCTGATACTCAATTCCTTAAAGGCTCATTTCCTCGTGAAATGAGCCTTTATTTTTATTTTTGTAACTTTGCAGCTCCCTAAAAATAAGTTTCGAAAATTATATTTTTAATGTAACTTAGTTTCTTATTGCAATTGGACCTTTGCAAATGCTCGCAATTTTTGTCCAACAATACATAATATTGACAAGTAGAATAGAATTTTTTACTAGGCAAAACTGCTTAAAGACGAATGTGTCTTTGCTAATTTAAAAAAATAAACATAAATGAATTTTGTACAAATCAATGCCTCAACTGGCGACAATCCAACGTATGACCGTAATACAATAGCTTCTTTCCTTTTCAAACATCTTGAGCAATATGGAGACAAAACTGAAGATATTTTAAAATGTATTGACTACGTTATGAATCCAG
>CBDUDY010000239.1:0-3392 GCA_965366055.1 uncultured bacterium | reverse complement strand
ATACTGCGGTCGAAAAGATGGCCGACTTTATTCACCCTGGATTTCATAAGACAATTGGTTTTATAAAAGATATTGCCGCTGGAGCTGTATTTTTTGCGGCATCTGCTGCATTAATTGTAGGTGCAATAATTTATTGGCCCTATATTTTTTAAGAAGCTAGCTTCACTTTTATACAAAATACTATAACGTAGATCGTACAATGGCAAAAACAGTCAAAAAAGAGACTAATTCAAAAAAAACTTCCGCAACAAATCCGGAAGCAAAAAAGAAAAGATTAAAGCAGTACAAACTTGTTTTTGGCATTTTACTTATTCTGCTTTCTTTGGCGCTTCTATTAGCCTTTATTTCTTTTTATATATATGGAACTCAAGATCAAAGCAC
The DNA here is from genome assembly GCA_965366055.1 of uncultured bacterium. Taxonomy (GTDB): domain Bacteria; phylum Bacteroidota; class Bacteroidia; order Flavobacteriales; family Flavobacteriaceae; genus Flavobacterium. Next base: position 3,011 of record CBDUDY010000239.1, on the reverse strand, counting down.
ACTAAGTGTTTTAAATGATCGGTCAGAGCACACTCGCAACTGGTTGGGTAAAGTGGGGGCCTATCTTGCAGATCTTTTTATTTATAAAGGCTTTGGCGTTGCATCGTTTCTATTTGTGAAATTATTTTTCCTTACAGGACTTTCGATAGTGCTTGATGTTTCATTGCAAAAATTAAAAGAAACGTGGTTTTGGGATCTTTTTGCCTTAATTATAATTTCAGTTTTTTGTGGATTTTTCGCATCAACATTGCCGGAATTAGGCGGAACTGTTGGTTTTGAAATAAGCTCGTATTTACAAGATTATTTGGGTTATTCGGGGACTATTATTGTCTTATTATTTTCGCTATTAATATTTTTGGTGGCAAAATTTGATTTATCTACAGATAAGGTTGGTACTTTCTTTGAAAATCGTAAAGAGGAATTTAAAGCAAAAAGGCCAGTTGCAGAAAATTCCTCAGAAGCGTACAATTTAGAAGAATTTGCAGTTGACGAAAATGCTGAGGATTCTTTTGAGCCTGTTATAGCCCAGAAAAGTCGATCAAAATTTGAAATTGATAAAGAAAGCCTTAAACCTACCATCAATCATCATTCTGAAATTAAAAAGGAAGTTGAAACTTCAAAAGTCGAAAGTCCAAAAGTTGAAACTGCACAGGTTTCAGAAATGAAGCCGGAAACAATTCTTTCATTAGAACCAAGATTACCTGCTGCCGAACCAGCAAAAATGGAAGAGTTTGTAATAGAAACGGCAGCCGTAGAAGATGTTGTAGAAGAAAATCTAGCTAGTAGGCTTGTTGCAGATTTTGGACTGTTTGATCCTACCTTGGATTTGTCTAATTATAAATTCCCAACTCTTGACCTGCTTAAGGAATATTCTGGTGGCGGAATTACTATTAATCAGGAAGAATTAGAAGAGAACAAAAATCGAATTGTTGAAACTCTTCGAAATTATAAAATCGAAATTGCGCAAATTAAAGCAACGGTTGGACCTTCGGTAACTTTGTACGAGATCGTTCCAGAAGCGGGAATTAGAATTTCGAAAATTAAAAGTTTGGAAGATGATATCGCATTGTCGCTCTCGGCTTTAGGGATTAGGATTATTGCTCCTATTCCTGGAAAAGGAACTATTGGTATTGAGGTTCCAAATAAGAATCCAACGATGGTTTCCATGCGATCTGTAATTGGCTCAGCCAAATTTCAAGAAGCGGAAATGGAATTACCAATTGCTCTTGGAAAAACAATTTCCAACGAAACTTTTGTGGTCGATCTTGCAAAAATGCCTCACCTCTTAATGGCTGGAGCAACAGGACAAGGAAAATCTGTAGGGCTTAATGCTGTGCTTACTTCCCTACTCTATAAAAAACATCCAGCAGAAGTAAAATTTGTTTTGGTTGATCCGAAAAAGGTCGAATTGACACTTTTTAATAAAATTGAGAGACATTATCTAGCAAAACTTCCTGAAGGAGAAGATGCGATTATTACCGATAACACAAAGGTTATTAACACCTTGAATTCTCTCTGTATAGAAATGGACAATCGCTACAATCTCTTGAAAGATGCGATGGTTCGAAATATAAAAGAGTATAATGATAAATTTAAAGCTAGAAAATTAAATCCAGAAAATGGACACCGTTTCCTTCCATACATTGTATTAGTAGTCGATGAGTTTGCAGATTTAATTATGACAGCGGGCAAGGAAGTAGAAACACCTATTGCGCGTCTAGCACAACTTGCTCGAGCAATTGGGATACATTTAATTATTGCAACACAAAGACCTTCCGTAAACGTTATTACAGGTATTATTAAGGCAAACTTTCCCGCTCGTATTGCTTTTAGAGTTACCTCAAAAATTGATTCGCGCACCATTTTGGATACCGCGGGTGCCGATCAACTTATAGGACGCGGAGATTTATTATATACAAATGGAAATGATGTAGTACGCGTTCAATGTGCATTCGTTGATACTCCCGAGGTTGAAAGACTGACTGAATACATTGGATCTCAGAAAGCATACCCCAATGCATATCTGCTTCCGGAGTTTGATAAAGATGATAGTGGCATTAATCTTGATATGAATATTTCTGAAAGAGATACTCTCTTTAGAGAAGCTGCAGAAATTATTGTTGGAGCACAACAAGGCTCAGCTTCGCTACTTCAAAGAAAATTAAAACTTGGTTACAACCGCGCAGGAAGATTAATAGATCAATTGGAAGCCGCTGGTATTGTAGGACCCTTTGAAGGAAGTAAAGCACGTGGAGTAAATATCAACGATTTATCAGCGCTCGATCAATTCTTTAATAATGAACAAAACAGTTAAAAAATGAAAAAGCTAGTACAGATTTTAATTATTGCCCTAATCACATTCAATGTTCAGGCTCAAGACAAAAAAGCGAAAGCATTACTTGACGAAGTTACCGCAAAAATAAAATCTTATGATAATATTGCAATTGACTTTAAATATCAATTAAATAATGCTAAAGAAAATATCAATCAGGATAGTAAAGGAAATGTAGTAATGCAAGGCAATAAATACGTGCTTAATTTTATGGGTGCTACAAAAATTTTTGACGGACTTAAAACATATACTATTGTTCCAGAAGATGAAGAAGTATCAGTTAGCAAAGTTGACGAGAACGACGATAGTGCTATTACACCTTCAAAAATGTTAACATTTTTTAATAAGGGATACAAGTACGACTGGGATCTTTTACAAAATGTAAAAGGCAGAAAAATTCAGTATGTTAAATTGACACCAATAAGTTCTAAAGATCAGCGAAAGGACATTCTTTTAGGGATAGATATTCAAACAAAACATATTTACAACTTGATCGAAAGTGGCAAGAATGGTACTAAGACAACTCTCACTGTTAATTCTTTTAAAACCAATCAGCCACTATCAAAAAATCAATTTATATTTGCGCAAAATAAATATCCTAATTATTACATTAATAAACTAGATTAAGTTCTGTGAAAATACTTGACAAGTACATTCTAACAAGCTTTATAACTACATT
>CBDUDY010000238.1:0-3401 GCA_965366055.1 uncultured bacterium | reverse complement strand
AAAAAAAATCTTCTTTAAAAAGAAAATGTTGGAATCGAAGCGCAAACTTCAAATCCAACATTTTTATATATTTTAATCTAAATTATTTTGTAGCTGGCTCAACCCATTTAAAGATTGTAGACTCTTGCGGAATCACCATTCTCTCAGAAATTCTCGCCATTCTAGCTGGTAATTTCATCAAATAATCACGTGCTTTTTCAGCTTCGTCAGTAAGATTTGTAACCTTGTCAATTTCCCATCTCACCATCAAACGCTCCATAATATCCACGTAATCCATAGCGGTATAAACGCCAATACGCTGTGCAGAATCTGAGAATTGCTCAAATGCAGTTCCGATTTTATTTCCAGATTCTCTCAAGAAATGCGCAGGCATTACGATTTTTTGCTTCATCATATAATGGAAAGCAAGCATCATTTCGCTTGGGTCAACCTTGAAAATTCTGTCCACAAATTCGCTATAAGCGTGGTGATGACGCATCTCGTCACCAGCAATCATCTTACACATTTTTGCCAATTTATGATCACCATATTTCTTCGCCATTTGCGACACGCGGTTGTGAGAAATATAAGTTGCAAGCTCTTGAAAACTCGTGTAAACGAAGTTTTTGTAAGGATCTTTTCCAGTTCCAATGTCAAAACCATCGGTAATCAAATGCTGAGCAGTAATTTCTACCTCACGCATATTCACGCGACCAGAAAGATAAAGGTATTTGTTAAGCACGTCACCGTGTCTATTTTCCTCACCAGTCCATTGTCTAATCCAACGAGACCAACCATTCCCTTCGGTTTGATTAATTCCTTCTACGTCCATAAGCCAAGATTCGTAAGTAGGCAACGCTTCTTCGGTAATTGTATCACCCACCATTACAACCCAAAAGTCGTAAGGTAAATCTTTCGCTATTTCGCGTAATTCCTTCACCTCATCATAGAAACTTTCTTGCTGAGAATTTGGTAAGAAGTCTGTTGGCTGCCATATCTTGTCAATCGGAATAAGGTATTGCTCTGTATATAGGTCAATATCTTTTTCCAAGAATTGCATTACTTCCAATCGTGTATTTGTAATTGCCATAAGTCTTTAATTATTATATTTTAAATCTCCCACAACATCTGCCTCAGCTTTTGCGATGATTTCGTCAGCAGTAGCGCTGTTTACGGCAATCGCGGGATGAATTTTTATTGTAATATGATTTCCTAAGCCTACTGGAAAAAAGCCAAAACGCATCATTTTCCAGGAATTATTTATAGATATTGGCACCACATAAGCATCGGGCGCCGCCTTCATTAGTACTTTTAATCCAGTTGCAGCAAACGGTTTCGGCTTTCCAGTTTTACTTCTCGTTCCTTCTGGAAAAATCGCCGCAGCTCTATTGTATTTTTGAATATATTGTCCAAGTCCTTTTATCGCGGGAATTGCCTGTTTTGGTTGATTTCGATCTATCAAAACAGATCCACCTTTTCTTAAATTATAAGAAACACTTGGAATCCCTTTTCCTAATTCGGCTTTACTCACAAACTTCGGATGAAATTTACGCAAGTACCATACCATCGAAATAATATCGTACATACTTTGATGATTTGCCACCAAAATCAGCGGAACTCCCTCAGGAATTAATTCTCGATTGCTCACTTTGTAAGTCGTACCAAGCATTCTTGTACATAAAATCAAACAAAGATTGAGATAATCAACACTCACTTTATGAGCTTTATATCCAAAAACATTATAACAGATCCATTGCATTGGATGAAAAACCACCAAAACAAGTCCGAATAATAAGTAATAAATCGCCGATAAAGGGTAAGAAACTATCTTTTGCATACTGCACTTTAACAACAAGCAAAAGTATGAATTATATTTTAAAATTTCATAGCTACAACGCCTTTATAATGGACAGAAATGCACTATTAATCGAACTAAAACATATTTAAAACGTCGCTTTTCAGCCAATAATATACGAAATTATTATTTTATACTTTTTGTTATCTCATTTTTGAAGTTTTAGAACTGCACTAATTGCTATCTTCACCTCGGTTTTATTTACGCTTACGCGAAAGTTAGAAAGGTGACATCTTCGATAGACAGCATTGATTTCAAATCGATCACTAGCATTCAAATGACATTTATAGTCATCGAAAAATTAGAACAAGAGTTTTTAGGCTTTCGCGAAAGTTAGAAAGGTGACATCTTCGAAAGACAGCATTGAATTTAAATCGATAACAAGTATTAAATTGCAATTTAAACTACTCGAAAAAATAGTTAAAAATTAGAGCATTACCATTCTGAGAATGGTTTGAAGACAGCAAAAAAAATAGTATTTTTACAAAAAAGTTATTATGGCCAAAGAGAAAGAAAAAGACGCTACTAAAATGAGCTCGGAGAAGGAAGCAAAACTTAAAGCATTGCAACTTACCCTTGACAAACTTGATAAAACTTACGGAAAAGGAACTGTAATGAAAATGGGCGACAAAGCAATCGTAGAAGTAGAGACTATCTCTTCTGGATCGCTAGGTCTTGACCTTGCACTTGGTGTAAACGGATATCCTCGAGGTAGAGTTATTGAAATATACGGACCTGAATCTTCAGGTAAAACAACATTAACCCTTCACGCAATTGCCGAAGCTCAAAAAGCTGGCGGTATCGCTGCTTTTATTGATGCGGAACACGCTTTTGATAGAAATTACGCAGAAAAGCTTGGAGTAGATATCGAAAATCTAATTATTTCTCAGCCAGACAACGGAGAGCAAGCATTAGAAATTGCCGAAAACCTAATTCGTTCGGGCGCAATTGACATTGTAGTAATTGACTCGGTTGCTGCTTTGACTCCAAAAAGTGAGATTGAAGGCGAAATGGGAGATTCAAAAATGGGTCTTCACGCACGTTTGATGTCTCAAGCATTAAGAAAACTTACAGGAACAATTAGTAAAACAAATTGTACAGTATTTTTCATTAACCAGTTGAGAGAGAAAATCGGTGTAATGTTCGGAAATCCTGAAACTACAACTGGAGGAAATGCACTTAAATTTTACGCATCTATTCGTATTGATATCCGTCGTTCATCTCAAATTAAAGATGGAGATAACGTAATTGGAAACCGTACGAAAGTAAAAATCGTAAAAAACAAAGTAGCACCACCATTCAAGGTTGCTGAATTTGATATTATGTATGGAGAAGGAGTTTCCAAAACAGGAGAGATCTTGGATTTGGCAGTTGAATTCGAAATCGTAAAAAAAGCAGGATCTTGGTTTAGCTACGGAGATACAAAATTAGGACAAGGTCGCGATAGTGTGAAAGTACTTATCAAGGACAATCCAGAACTAGCAGATGAGCTAGAACAAAAAATTAAAGACAGAATTAAAGAAAATCTTTAATATTCAAAAACCCGCTAATTGCGGGTTTTTTTGTG
>CBDUDY010000237.1:0-3402 GCA_965366055.1 uncultured bacterium | reverse complement strand
GCAATTATAGATTCGATTGAAGAGCTAGCGAACACATTTACAGCTTTACTAAGTGATTTAAAAAGCAGAATACTTTCAGCTCAGGATTTAATTGCTGAGGCTAATACTTTTACAAATGGAAAGAAAAAAGTGGAGTTGATACAAGATGCTGCTAAGAAGTTTTTTGGAGAAGATTTCAAAATGATTCCTACGTTTTCTCTACCCGAAAAACAAGCTGCAGAATGGGCAAGATCTTATAATGATTCAGACCAATTATTAGATTACCAGAAAAATATATCTGAAGTAAAATCAGACTTTCCTGTTGACGAATGGGTTTACAGTTTAGCTCGAGTACGGGAAAAAGTACGGGAATGGGAAAAGCTACTTTTGGCAACCGAAGCTCTTTCGGAGCAACAATTAGAATTAAAACCAATTCAGTTACCTTATAAAGAAAATGATACCTGGGTTGCACTTGACTATCCAAGTAATTACAAAATTGAAAATGATAAGATGCTTTACACAGCACATTACGCCTTAGAATTTGACAAAAATGCTCCGCAATGCGGATTATTATTAGATGAATGGACAGAACTTATTCCGTCAGAAGATGAGGAAGTAGGAATAAGTTTTCATTACGACCGTCCCAATAGCGAGCCTCCACAAGTTATTTTATTAGCAATGCCAACTGAATTTAAAGGACATTGGGAATGGAATGATTTGCTTGGTGTGGTGAATGATACTTTAGATCAAGCAAAAAAACGTGCCATTGAGCCAGAGCAGATAGATGAAACAAAATATGCTAAGTTCTTACCGGCAACAATTTCGTCTGTCGTACGTCATCCTATTATGCCTTCATTGAATTTATCTTTTGTGAATTTAGTCTATAACTTTCTAACACCTCAAAACAATGAATAATCTAATTGCAATAGAAAACTTAGAAAGCGTATTTAAAAAGAAATCACTTCCTACCGTAACACTTTGGAATAGATTGGAAGCACGGCCACGCGCAAATGATTTTGATAGAGCTCTCAAAGCAGAAGTTCGGGATGCTTTATGGATGCTAACCAAACAATGGCAAATGGGAGAATTTCGAGGCGATGATGCTGGATCTCCAGCATTCGCCAAAGTTCAGATGTCTGCTACTAAAATTACAAAATATCAGGCAAAAGAAAATATTGTACAAGATTATAATAATGATTTGCCACTTGAAGCAATGGTCGAGCAAAAGAAGATTCAATTTAGACAAGGCGGACAGAAAGCTTCTATTGATATTCGATTATTGATGGGCAGACAATGGATTAAAATGATCAAATCTTCCTTCCCTTATAAAGATTATATTAATAGATTCACATTTGCTATTCCAAATCCAAATGTAGAAAGCGATGCTTTTATTATTGCTCACCGAGAGGCATGGCAGTATATAGATGCCATTGCAGAAAAATCTATGGATGGATTCGCTTTTTATGAATATTTGAATGATAATGATCCGACACATACTGCAGCAAGTATTTTAAGTGGACTTACACCTGATGAAACAGAATCTGTAAATAAGTTGGAAGCAAAATTTAAAACTTGGTATGAACGATTATTTCTACAACCAAATGATGACAAAAATAATGCTTGGGAAAGTTCTAAGATGGAATATAATTTTAATGTCTCCGCTCCACAAAATAATGGAGAGAAAGTTTTAGTTGTTGACGAATATTACCATGGACATTTAGATTGGTACAATATGGATATTGCTCCCAAGAAAAAAACTCTACCATTATTAGGACCTCCAAAAATATTAGAAAACACAGAGGAATGTGCAACTCGTAAAACGTATTCATTTTTTCCAACGCCTTTAAGCTTTGACGGAATGCCAGATACTCGCTGGTGGCGATTTGAAGACGGAAATGTGAATTTTGGCGATATTAAGCCTGACACTCAAGATGTGAATAAATTGATGTTCATGGAGTTTGGATTAGTATATGCCAATGATTGGTTTATTGTTCCGTTTACACTTCCTGCAGGAAGCATCGCATCTGTAAAAGGCTTATCAGTAACGAATGTTTTTGGTGAAAAAACTTGGGTTGAGGCAGCTGGAAAAGGCGATGACGAGTCTTGGAATCGTTGGAATATGTTTTCTTTAAATATTAAAGGCAAGCAAAACACACCTGCTGATACAAGTCTTCTCATACTGCCAACAGTCGAAAAAATACAAGAAGGAAGACCGCTTGAAGAAGTTGTTTTTATTCGAGATGAGGTTGCAAATATGGTTTGGGCAATAGAGAAAAAAATCCCGCTGCCTACAGGAAGCACTAAAAATGGTGCCGAGGCGGCAAACGAATTAAAGGGATTTTATCAAAGAATTCTAGATAATAAAAATGAGGTTGATGGTTTGCCTCCTCCCGATTTGACGTTGCAAGAAAATGAGGCGAAAATTCGGTATGAAATTATGAATACTGTGCCAGAAAACTGGATTCCATTTATTGCGGTTAGAGTTGAAGGAACTGATCGTAGAATTCGATTGCAAAGAGCTTCTATGCCGAGAATTTTAGAAAATGACACGGCAGGAAATTCTAAAAAGATAAAACCTCGAACTCAATTACTGCGCGAAGGTTTGGATGATTTAATTGTGGAGCCGTACTTTATAAATGAAGAGGAAATACCGCGAGCCGGAATCAACGTTTACCAAACTTACCAACGGGCACGATGGTACGACGGCAAAGTCGTTACTTGGTTTGGTGCTAGAAAACAAACCGGAAGAGGTGAAGGACATAGTGGTTTGGCTTTCGATCAAATTCGCGAGAAAGAATAGAAATTTAACAGAAATGAACTTGCTAAAAAAAATTAAATTATAATAGTGTCTTAATGTGGAGAAAATATTGACTTTGTGGTGAAATCTTACTTCAAACTTCTCAAAAACTTCTTGAATTTTGCTGAATTATAATCGGCCATTCCGCTATGAGTGAGCACCAAGTTTCCTTGTGCATCAACAATATAGGTTGTGGGAATTGTAGATGAATCATACATTTCCGGCATATTGCTAGCAAGTGAATAGATGGGAAAATTATATCCTTTTCGAACATCAAATGCTTTGGCTGTTTCAAAATCATCATCAAGTGAGAGCATTACAAAAACCACCTCATCACCCATTTCTTTATAGAGTTTATTGATGCTCGGCATTTCGGCAAGGCAAGGCGCACACCAAGTTGCCCACATATTTATAAAAATGACTTTCCCTTTCATTTCGGTGAGCGAAATTACATTTCCATCTTTGTCAAGAAGCTTGAAGTTTAAATCTGCTTTTGTAGTATTCGCCAAGACTCCATTCTCTTTTTCTTGATTGCGAGCTTCGGTAATTTTTTCAACATTTGGATTTAGAATTCCCGTTGATAGCAAACCACGTTGTACAAAACTAATAACTTCTGTATGCAATCC
>CBDUDY010000236.1:0-3431 GCA_965366055.1 uncultured bacterium | reverse complement strand
TACAAATATTCTTGACCCCGTAGGGGTCAAATGTTTATAGAAATTAAAACGTCCGCGTCCTCCGACCCCGTAGGGGTCGAATGTGAAAATTCGGTATATTGATATTAAACGAAATGTGATATTTCATCTTCATATTCGAAATTCAAGAATAGTTTTAGAACGAAAATCGGCAATGGCCCGAAAGTCAAACATTTGAACAATTATTCTGAAAATTTTATTTCCACAATGTTGATTCAAAAACAATATCTCTTGGTCTACTCTTCTTTTTAGACGGCGAAGCTAGCCCCGATAGAAACGAAAATCCCTGCTTAGGGGATTTGCCTTTTTGTAGCAGCGGCGGGGAAGAGCGACCAGAGGAAGCTCCTTGCCCGCCGACTGCTACGGCAAATTCCCAAGCAGGATTGAAGAGAAAAGCGGGAATAAGCTCCTACAAAACATTATCAAAGTAGAATTTTAAACAAAATCTGATGTTGGATTTTTATCTTCGAAATTCTGAATATTCTTGGCATTGAAGATCTTTAATTCCTTATTTCGATTGTAATTCCATGCGATGACTCCGATGGAAAGCAACAGCGACATTGTTAAGTACCGCCAACCGAGGTCGATTTGAGTGTTAATTTCGCCACTTGTCGCAATAATAAAACTTAAAATCGAGGTCAAAATATAAATCGCACCTCCCAAAAGTCCGCCGGAAGCTCCAGCATTTTTAGGAAAAGCCATTAATCCTGCGGTGAAATACACATTGAAAATAAAGCCAGAACAAATATGAATCAGAAATGCAAAACCGACTAATGTGAAGATGTCTTGATGAAATAATCCTGAAAATAGCATTATCCCGATGAAGATTAGTTGCAAAACTGAAAAGGCAAAAACTTTATATTTATATTCCCAATTGATTAATTGTTTGCCTAATAATCCACCGATCATCCAGGAAACTCCGAGCAATAGCGCGCAATATCCAATTGTAACCGCCGAATAATGCAGCGTATGTTCGATGATAAATGGTCCTGACATACTGAAAACCATTACTACTGAATAGGCTAATCCAAGAATAAAAATTCCCAAAATAAAATTGGCGTTGCTCAACATCATTTTGTAAACTTTTAGTACAGAACGAAGTTTGAAAGGTTGCTTTTCGGCAAGTGTTTCACCGCTATAAAGCATTTCGAGTACCAACATTACCAATCCGTAAGCAGCAAGAAAATAGAAATTTGACTGCCATCCGAAATGTTTTTCGAGAAATCCACCTAAAAACGGAGCGATAATTGGCCCTGAAGACCAAACGACGGTAAAATAACTTAGGTAGTTTTTTAGCTTGTCGCCGCTATACATATCCACAAAGAGCGCACGTTTTGAAACGACAATAGTTGCGACAGAAAAACCTTGAATAATTCGCAATCCACAGATTACATAGATATCTCTTGAAAAGCCAATCAGCAATGAGGAAAATACCGCAATTGCTAATGCGAATAATCCAATTTTATACCTTCCGAGGCTGTCGAGAATACTTCCTACAAATAATTGTCCCAATCCATAACTCAGCAGAAAACACGAAAGTGTGAGTTGAATTTGACTTTCTGCCACACCCAAATCTCTTGACATTGCTGGAAAAGATGGTAGGTAAATATCTGTAAGCAATCCCGATAATGGAATAAGCATAAATGCCAGGATGGTTGCAATTTTGAGACGTTTTGGATCTGCCGCTGTGAGCATAAAGTTGAAGGTTTTTTCTTTGAAGCCGCGAAATTAAACCTTATAGCGCAGACCTAAAGTCAATGCTGCTGTATTTTAAATAACTTTAGCATATTACCGCTATCGCACCACATTTAATAATCGTAATTTTAACGAATGGAAACATTAAATACAATTACCGAATTACAGTCGTCGCCAGACTTAATCGCAAAGCTGAAAAAACATAGTTTGCAAAAGCATTACGATCAAGGGGAAATCATTCTGAATGAGAATTCAAATATTTACGCAATTCCGATTGTAATAAAAGGTAGTATTAAGGTGATCAGAACCGATGAAGACGGTCGTGAAATTCTGCTTTACTACATCAAAGCGGGCGAAAGTTGCATTATGTCTTTCCTTGGCGGAATGCATCAGGAGACGAGTAAGGTGAAGGCTGAAGTGGAAGAAGATGCCGAAATTTTATTTCTTCCAATGGATAAAGTCGTGCTTTTTATAAAAGAATATCCGCAATGGTTGGACTACATTTTCAAATTATACCACAAAAGATTCGAGGAGTTATTAGAAATTGTGAATGCAATTGCATTTAAAAAAGTGGACGAAAGACTTTTGAAATTGCTAAAAAAGAAAAAAGAATTATCTGGAAGTAAAATCATCAATACCACTCACGAGCAACTGGCAAATGAGCTTGGTACCGCGCGAGTGGTGGTTTCTAGACTTTTGAAACAGCTCGAGGAAAACGGAATGTTGGAACTTTCTCGAAACAAAATAACGCTTCTGTAACAATTGTTACCGACTATGGCAATACAATTTCGGATATTTGCAGTTATAATATTAGAACATAAAAATAGAAACTTTGGTTTCCATAAAATATAAATCTTAAAAAAATACAATATGTTTTTTAGACAAGTTTACGACAAAACACTTTCTCACGCTAGTTATGTAATTGGATGCCAAGTTGCAGGAACTGCACTTGTAATTGACCCGCAACGCGACGTAGATGTTTATTTGCAAATTGCCGCTGAAAATAATTTGAAAATTACTGGTATTGCCGAAACTCATATTCACGCAGATTTCCTTTGTGGATCTCGCGAACTTGCTGCCTTAACCGGCGCTACAATGTATCTTTCTGATGAAGGTGGTCCAGATTGGCAATATAGTTTTGACCACGTTGGATTAAAACACGGATCAATTATAAAATTGGGAAATCTAACTTTTGAAGTGGTTCATACTCCTGGACATACACCAGAAAGCATCACGTTTCTATTGAGAGATCATCCAGCAACAGATGCTATTGTAATGGCATTTACTGGAGATTTCGTTTTCGTTGGTGATATCGGAAGACCTGATTTACTAGAAGTAGCAGCTGGAATCAAAAACACTAAAGTTTTAGGTGCTCAGCAGATGTATGATTCTATCAGCAAATTTGCGAAACTTCCAGAATATATTCAGGTTTGGCCTGCTCACGGCGCTGGATCAGCTTGCGGAAAAGCATTGGGTGCTGTTCCAAGTTCGACAGTTGGTTATGAGAAAATTCGCAATTGGGCGTTCCAATACGAAGATGATAAACAAGGATTTGTCGATACTCTTCTTGATGGTCAGCCAGAGCCACCGAAGTATTTTGCAATGATGAAACACCTTAATAAGGAAGATCGTCATTTATTGACTTCTGTACCAAAGCATCCTAAATTGACTACTTCTGAATTTGATATTGCTAGAGGAAAAAACCTAACGATTATTGA
>CBDUDY010000235.1:0-3444 GCA_965366055.1 uncultured bacterium | reverse complement strand
TTGCGGAGCAAAAGCTACAAGAAAGATTGGGAACGGATAGCCCGGACCTGCGCCAAAACAAATAATCAATGTTAACGAATTCGTCTTGGCGCAGGTCTCGCCCAAAAAAAAATCACGAAAATATCAATCTATACCCATAAATATCTTTGACAAACGATTATTCGACCTCATTTTTATATCTAGTAAATTAGGGTTTTTAGACAAAATTTAACGAACTTTGGCACCGTAGTAAAACCACGAAAAATCATATATTTTGACCATACAGCATATAACACAACAGATAAAAGAGAAGAAATCATTCCTATGCATCGGACTAGATGTGGACTTGGAACGAATTCCGGAGCACTTATTAAATAGCGAAAACCCAATCTTTGAATTCAACAAAGCCATCATTGACGCAACTCACGATTTGGCGGTTGCCTACAAACCAAATACTGCTTTTTATGAGGCGTACGGGATTAAAGGATGGCAATCTCTAGAGAAAACCGTGCAATATATCAACGAAACTTACCCGGATATTTTTACCATTGCCGATGCAAAAAGAGGTGATATCGGAAATACTTCGGCAATGTATGCCAAAGCATTTTTTGAAGATCTTGACTTTGATGCCGTAACCGTGGCGCCGTATATGGGAAAGGATTCGGTTGAGCCATTTTTGCAACACGAAGATAAATTTGCAATTCTGTTGGCATTGACTTCAAATGAAGGTGCCTACGATTTTCAAACTAAAAAAGTGGATGGAGTTGACTTGTACAAACAGGTTCTTGAAACTTCGAAAACTTGGAAAAACAGTCAAAACCTAATGTACGTTATTGGCGCTACCAAAGCGGAATACCTTGCTGAGGTTCGTAAAATCGTTCCAGAAAGTTTCCTTTTGGTTCCTGGAGTAGGAGCGCAAGGTGGAAATCTTGAAGAGGTTTGCAAATACGGAATGAACAAAAATGTGGGGCTTTTGGTAAATTCGTCTAGAGGAATAATTTATGCTTCGGGAGGATTGGACTTTGCCGAAAAAGCAAGAGAAGAAGCGCTGAAAATGCAAACTCAAATGGGTGCAATCATTGATAAAATGTAATTTCGTTTTTGGCTATGCAACTAACTGACCAGATTGGAAAAACATTTTCTTTTGCCGAAACTCCAAAGAGAATTGTGTCTTTGGTGCCTTCGCAAACTGAACTTCTTGTTAGTTTAGGGCTTGAAGATAGTATCGTTGGCTTGACCAAATTCTGTATTCATCCAGTTGGTTTCAAAAATACAAAAACAATGGTTGGCGGTACCAAAGCCGTCAACTTTGATAAAATAGCCGCTTTAAAACCAGATCTAATCATCTGCAATAAAGAAGAAAATACCCAACAAATTGTCGAAGATCTGTCGGCAATTTGTCCGGTTTGGACTACTGATATTTATACGATAGAAGATAACAATCAGATGATTTTGGATTTCGGAAAAATCTTTTCTGTGGAGGATTCTGCTTCGAAAATGGTTGCTGAAATTAATGCTGCAATGCAGAAATTTCAAGCTTTTGCTGCCACTCAAAAACTACAGAAAGTCGCCTATTTTATTTGGAAAAATCCTTATATGGTGGCGGCAAATACCACTTATATCAATGAAATTTTAAAGCTGAATAACTTCCAAAATACTTTTGAAAACTTGGAAAGATATCCAGAAGTTCAGATTGAAAACATCAAAGAAAACGATGTTGATTATATTCTTTTATCGTCTGAACCTTATCCTTTTAAGGAGTCAGATTTTGATGATTTCGTGAAATTAAATCAGAAAGTAAAAATTACCGTGGTGGATGGAGAGATGTTTTCTTGGTATGGATCAAGATTAATTTTAGCTTTTAACTACTTCAAAAAGCTTCGAAACGACCTGAATTCTTTGTAGGAAAGTAATATTTATGCTTTCTAAATAGGACTAAAAATAAAAATGCCAGTGCAATAAAACACTGGCATTCTTGTAACTAACTCTAACCAAATAATAAAAACCCTTTATTATGATACAAAGATGCAATTAAAATTTAAATACAGTTGTTAAGAGTATGTTATTTATATGTTATTGAATAACAATCTATTAGAATCGCAATATTATCGCATTCCAAAAACCCTTTTCAATAAATCTGAAGTTCTTGCTGCAACGTTGTTACGAATATCCTTTTCTTCTACTGCTACCATTGTAAAAACTCCTTTCAAAGCCTCGTTAGTTACATAGTCATTTAGATCAGGATTTACTTTTGTTACAAGAGGTAGCGTGTTGTATTTTGTAAGAATTTGATTCCAAGTCTTATCTGCTCCAACTTTGCTCAACGATTTTTTCACGATAGGATTAAACTTACCATAAAGCTGTGAGCTGGTTGTTCTCTGTAGATAGATAGTGGCAGCATTGTCATTACCCATCAAAATATTTTTTGCATCGGTAATAGTCATGCTTTTTATCGCAGTTACAAAAACTGGAACCGCTTCTTTTACCGCATCTTCGGCAGCACGGTTTAGAACTTTTAACCCTTCGTCAGCAAGACTAGAAAGACCAAGGTCTCTTAGAGTTTTATCAACTTTTTGAAGTTCTGGCGGAAGCAAAATCTTTACCGCAGCATTTTTATAGAAGCCATCGGTAACGGTCAGTTTTGTTACTTGTTTGGTTACACCGTTATTCAACGCTTCCTTAAGTCCCATCGCGATATCTGCATTACCTAGTGTTTGTCCAATCCCAGGATATTGAGAAGCGACTTGTTGCAGTTCGGCACAGCCAGAAAGGCTAAGCACAACCGCGAGTGCCAGTATTTTATTTTTCATTTAGTTTTTTTTAGTTAGTTTATTTAGTCTTGCATCGCAAAAACTTTCTTTAGTAGGGGAGAAGTCCTAGCGCCGATGTCTGTTCTTATAGATAATTCTTCGACCGCAATCATTTTAAAAACTCCTTCAAGAGCTTTTTTAGTAACGTAATCTGTGATGTCTGGATTTACGTCGGTAGTAAGTGGAAGTGAATTGTATTTTGAAATCATCGAAGTCCAAGCCACGTCAGCGCCCACTTTTCGGAGATTTTTCTGAACGACTGGGTTGAATTTCGCATATAAATTCTGTGTGGTTTTCGTTTCGAGATATTTTGTAGCAGCATTGTTTTTGCCCATCAAAATAGCTTTTGCATCGGCAATGCTCATTTGCTTAATTGCCGTGATAAATATCGGAGTTGCTTCCTTAACTGCTTCTTCCGCAGCTCTATTCAATAACTTAATCCCTTCATCAGTTAGAGATGCTAATCCTGCACTTCTCAGTGTTTTGTCCACTTTTTGAAGTTCTGCAGGCATCAGAATTTTTACAGTTGGGTTTTTATAAAAACCATTTTCTAAAGTAAGTTTAGATACTTCTTTTTCCACACCTTTGTTTAGTGCTTCCTTCAAAGCGCCAGATATATCAAGACGATCGGTACTTTCGCCAGTCACCGTTTCTA
>CBDUDY010000234.1:0-3453 GCA_965366055.1 uncultured bacterium | reverse complement strand
ATGATAAATAATACATATCTGATGTCGACCATAATGTTTCTACAGATAGCTGGATCGTAATAAATATCACTCATCGTTCCTTCCCAAACTCGGTCAAAATTTAGACCAATCAAGTTACCTCTAGCGTCAATCGCAGGACTTCCAGAGTTTCCTCCAGTTGTGTGATTGGTTGCAATAAAGTTTACTGGAAGTTTTCCATTTTCGGCGTAAGGGCCGTAATCTTTCTTGTTGTAAAGATCAATCAATTTTGCTGGCACATCAAATTCGTAATCTCCAGGAATATATTTTTCCATCACACCTTCAAGGTATGTTACCGGCTCGTAGAAAACTGCGTCAGCTGGTTCGTACCCTTGAACTTTACCATAAGTAACTCTCAAAGTGCTATTTGCATCGGGGAAAATACGCGCTTTTGGATTCATTTCAAGCAATGCTTTCATATAAGTTCGTTGGGTTGCGATGTTTTGAAGGTCTAATGCTTCAAATTTTGGCGCTACTTCAGCAAAATATTTGTCAGCCGCTGCTTTTACAAGTGCAACTGCAGGGTCGTTTTTCATCTTTGCCAATACCGTTTTCGAATCTCCAGTCAAAAGTTCTTTTAAACCTTCATATGATGAAAGTTTTGTATTTGCATATATATTTTTAGAAAGTTCGCTAGCGTTGATGTTTTGCAATGATGCTGGAACAAATTGCTTAGGAGATTGGGTAGAATAAATAGCAATTAGTTGCTCAAATACTTTCTCGTCTACCACTTTGCTATAGTTTTTGTAGAACGCACCCATTCCGTCAATCAAGTTTTGCTTTCTGTCGTTAAAAGATTGTTCTCCTTTATCAGCTAGTATTTTTTCTAATTGATATACTTTAAAAGCGGTTTCTGTAAGACCGATATTGCGCAAGAACACTTCTGTAAAGTAATCTCTACTCAAGGCGTAGGGAGCAATTTCTGCATAAGTTTTATCAAAGTCAGATAGAATATTTCCGTACTCCGCTTGTTTGTTAGCTTTCTTTACTTTTTTTAGAAATTCTTTTTCTTCAGCTTTCTTAACTGCTACAGCATTTGATTTCTTAAGTCCTTTGCTTTCTCCAATCCATTTTTTGTAGTAGTTAGCGATGCTTGCATACTTTGAAGCGTATTGAATTTTGATCGCTTGATCTTTACGCATAAATCCATCTTGAACCTTAAGTGCTGCCTCACGAACTTCAATTTTCGCTGGGTTTAAATCATTCAAGATTTGCTCAATTGCAACTGCTGGAAGATATTCTTGTGTACGTCCAGGATAACCTACAACCATTGTAAAGTCGTCTTTCTTAAAACCATCAATTGCGATTGGCAAGAAGTGCTTTGGTGTGTAAGGAATATTGTCTTTTGAATATTTTGCAGGACGATTATTTTTGTCTGCATAAACTCTAAATAGAGAGAAATCTCCTGTATGTCGTGGCCAAACCCAGTTGTCAGTATCAGATCCAAATTTACCAATCGAGGTTGGTGGTGCTCCTACAAGACGTACGTCATCAAAAGTTTCCGTTACAAATAGAAGATATTGATTACCGTCAAAGAAGTTTTTTATTTTCGCAGTTTGCCATTTTTCTTTTGGAAAATCACGCGAAATTATAGAAATATTGTTTTCAATCTTCTTTTGTTTCTCAGCTTCTGTTGCAAGATTTTCTGTTCCAGCAAGAACTTTAGTTGTTACATCTTCAATTTTGATTACGAAAGTGACGTCAACTCCAGGATTTGGAAGTTCTTCTTCTAGACTCATCGCCCAGAAACCTTCGGTAAGATAATCATGCTCTACAGATGAGTGTGATTGAATTTGAGAATATCCACAGTGGTGATTGGTTAATAATAAGCCTTTCGGCGAAATCATTTCGGCAGTACATCCACCATTAAAGTGTGGAACGGCATCTTTAATTCCAGGTTTGTTTGCGTCATAAATATCCGAAGCAGATATTTTCATACCCAAACTCTTCATTTCGGCTTCATTCATACCTTTTAGCAGAGATGGAACCCACATTCCTCCTTGTTGCGCTTGTGTCGATATGACAAATAATAAAAGGAATAACCTTAAAAACTTCATAATGAGTGATTTAATAATTGATAATTAATTTACTTTAAAACGCATAATATTTCGGTTATGCTGTTCAAATCCAGCCGCAAGATACAATTTTTGTGCAGTAGCATTGTGCTGTTCGATCTCCAAATACAGCAACTTTAACTCAAGTTTTTGAGCTTGATCTTGAACAAACGCTACTGCTTTCTTGCCCAAACCTTTTCCGCGAGCATTCTCATTGAGATATAACTCGTCTAGAAATGCAATACTTCCGCCGTACTCAAAACTGAACATAAGGACGATCATTACATATCCTACAATTTGTTCATCGTGATAAATGAGCCAAGCGCGACCTAAATCGGGTTTGCTGATGAAGTATTCAAAGTTGGTTGCTGAAAGAGTACGGTCAATAGGATAGCCATCAATTGCATAAAAATCTGCCATCAGATTTACGATCGTTGGAATATCGTTTGAATCTATTGCTTTAAAAACGGTCATTTTGATAAATATTTAGATATTGTTTCGGTTGCTCCTTTGTTCTTCTGAACATATTGTGAGGCTTTGTTTCCAAGATTTTTCTGAAGTTCTAAGTCTTTTAGAAGTTTACTTAATGTCTTCTCTAATTCGGTAGCATTATTTATTGATAGTGCAGCGCCGATTTCTACAAGTTCTGTCGCTTCCGCAAAATGGCTGAAGTTTGGACCAATTACTATCGGAATTCCGAAGGTTGCTGGTTCTAATATATTATGGACGCCTGGATTTCCAAAACCACCGCCAACATAAGCGATATCGGCATAGCTGTAAATTTTGGTCAAAAGTCCAACGGTATTAACTATTAAAACTTTAAAAGTTGAAAGATCGGCACTTCCCATTTTCGAATATAAGATCGTTGGGACTTTTATTCTTTCGGCGAAAGCCAAAATTTGATCTTCTTTAATATTATGAGGCGCGATTATAAATTTAGCGGAAGCGGGAGAACTATTGATGAAATCTAACAGATTGTCTTCGTCTTTCGGCCACGAACTTCCCACCACAATCAATTGAGAATTTGATTTAAAATTTGAAACGAAATCTAAAGAATTATCTCTTTCCAAAATTCCCGCAACTCGGTCAAAACGCGTATCACCAGAAACCGTGACGTTGGAATAATTCAAAGATTCTAGCAGCTTTTTCGACTTTTCATTCTGAACAAAAAAGTGCTCGAAAGTTTTTAAAGCTTCTCTGTAAAATCCACCGTACCATTTAAAGAAAACTTGGTTTTCTCGAAAAATTCCCGAAATAAGAAAAGTGGTAATTTTCCTTTTTCGAAGTTCTTTCAGGTAATTAGGCCAGTATTCATATTTTATAATAAAAACCAATTCGGGATGAACAAGATCGAGAAATCTCTTTGAATTTGAGGAAGTGT
>CBDUDY010000233.1:0-3463 GCA_965366055.1 uncultured bacterium | reverse complement strand
AGCCAAACCGAAGCTGTAAACAATGCGACTTCAAACAACATTTGCATTGCCGAAGGTGCGCCAATACTAGCAATTTTCTTAAAAAGTGGTTTGCTTACACTCGAAAATTTAAAGCCTGTAAAGTATTCTTTAAGTTTTGAATTTTTGGACAGAATGACGTGCATAAAAATTACCATCAAAATTCTCGAAATCACCGTACCAACTGCGGCACCTAGAATTCCCATTTTCGGGAAAATCCAAATTCCGTAAATCAATAAGTAATTTAGAAGTACGTGAATTACATTCGCCATAATCATCGCGTACATCGAATATTTTGTCAGCGACAATCCATCGGCAAATTGTTTATAGCCTTGGTAGATCACAAGTGGTATCAAAGAAAATCCAACCAAATCAAGATAAGGCATCGCCATTGCAGTTACTTCTTCAGGCTGATTTAATAATCCCATCAAAGGTTTTGCAAGCAGCATAATTCCAAATAATCCAAAACCAAGCGCAATGCAAAGCATCATTCCGTGGTGAAAAGCCGCTCGTACTTTACTGGTGTTTTTGGCAGCATCAGCTTCGGCAATAATTGGAGTAATCGCAGTCGAAAATCCAATTCCCACCGACATCGCAATAAAAACCATACTATTCCCTAGCGAAACCGCGGCAAGTTCGTTACTTCCCAGACTTCCCACCATTATATTATCAACGATACCTATTAATGTATGTCCAAGCATTCCTAATATAATAGGATAAGCAAGTTTTAGATTATAGGAGAACTCTTTTGTGTACGTTTTGAAATTCAAAATCCGAATTTTTTTAGCGTGCAAAGGTACGTAAGCCAAAAGAAAAAATTTACGGTAAAATCACAAATATTCTGAAATCTTTGATATTCAAGCTCTTGACCGCTCAGACCTTATATTTCCTAGAAAAAATAGTATTTAAATGTAAACGAATCGCCGAATAACGTAAGAAAATGAGCGTATTGGTTGTATATATTTGCATCAAATTAAACAAACTAATAACAAACATTCATTCCCTATGACATTCACAGCAAAATTAAAAGGAGCTTTATTAGCTATCGCAGCAGTTGCAATTGGCGGAACAGCACAAGCACAAGAATCAACTTACGATCAAAACTTCAAATTAGGAGTTGGAATCAATGCAGGAGTTATGACAGATGACGCTTATGATTTTGCTCTAGGAGCAGATGTACGTTTACAGTACAACTTCTCTAGAAGAACTTCTCTTACCCTTACAACTGGTTTTACTAACCTATTTGTAGACAAATTTGAGCGTTTTGACAATAAAGAATTACCTGCAAATGCAGATTATAAAGACCTTGGATTTATTCCAGTAAAAGGTGGATTCAAAGTTTTCTGGTGGGAAGATCAATGGTACGCAATGGCTGAAGCTGGTATCGCGATTCCTGTAACAAACGACTACAACAAATCTGTAGGAAACAGTTTGATTCTTTCTCCATCAATTGGATACGCTACAAAATATGTAGATTTATCTTTAAGATATGAGCACTACACAGATTTCCCAACTAGAGATGGTGGAAACGGCGTAGGTCAAGTAGCACTAAGATTAGCATACGGTTTCAAATTGTAAACCAAAAAATAACACCAAACAAAACCAACCAAAAAAACCAAAAATCTAGATTACTCTAACTAACTAATCTAAAACCCAAAACGCCGCTTAACTATTTGTTAAGCGGCGTTTTTATTATTCCTCCGTTTCAAGTTGCCTTCTATACATCGCAATATTATCCTGAACCTTTTCGTCCAATTCCGGATATTCCATATCTGGATATTTTTTCAATTCCTCCAAGATAACTTTGCCCACAATATAGCGACTCATTTCCTTGTCGTCTGCCGGAATTGCGTACCAAGGCGCGTCATCAGTACTAGTTTTATTAATTGCCTCTTCATAACACGCCATATAATCGTCCCATAATTTGCGTTCTTTCAAATCGCCGGTCGAGAATTTCCAATTGTGTTTCTGTTTTTCGAGCCTGCGCAAAAGCCTTTGTCGTTGCTCCTCCTTGCTCAAATGCATATAAAATTTCAGGATAATCATTCCCGTATTAGTCAAATGAGATTCAAAATTATTGATGTCATCCATTCGTTTGTGCCAAAAATTCGCGTCCACCTCATCCACATTTGTGACTTTTGGCAAATTCTCATTTAGCAAATATTCTGGATGAACCCGTGTTACAAGTACATTTTCATAATGCGATCTATTAAAAACTGCAATTTTTCCCTTTTCAGGAAGCGCGATATAATGACGCCATAAATAATCGTGTTCAAGCTCATTACTGCTCGGAGTTTTAAAACTTTCAATCACCACTCCACGCGGATTTATTTCCTTAAAAACCTCGCGAATCAAACTATCCTTCCCCGAAGTATCCATTCCCTGCAGTACAATTAGCATCGAATATTTGTTGTGCGCATACATCACCTCCTGAAATTTCTTCAGCTTATTTCGAACCTTATTCAACGCCTTTTCCTTGTCCTCAGTACTTTTGTCAGACTCAATCAAAGTCGGATACTCTGTCATCCTAAAAGGTAATTTTACCTTAAAATCCGCAATATTCACATCTTCCATACAGTTGTTTTTTATTAAATGTATATATTTATCTGCTCAATTACAATAATAATTTTCAGGAGCTTAATCCAGCTTTCCTCTGCAAGTCCTCACAAAAAAAGCAGTAGTTGCAAAGCCACAATAAGAGCTTCCGTTGGTCGCTTTATTGCGGCAGCAACTACAAAAGTGCTTTTTTTGCTCCGGGCTTTCCGCTGCAATCTGGGCTAAAAATCCCCTAAATTCACCAATATGTCAAAATTCACCATCGAACTTCTACTCCACATTATCGGGATCGGCTCCGCTTCAGGACTCATTTTCAAGAATGACACAATTTATATCATCTCCGACAACTCAAATATTCTTTTCGAATATTCCATCAAGAACATCAGTCTCACCCAAATTCCGCTGACTACAAATCCACCACAGCAGAATATGCCAAAACCACAAAAACCAGATTTCGAAGCCATTACATCTTACAACGATACTCTCTATGTTTTCGGCTCAGGCTCCACTCCCAACCGAAACAAGTTGATTACCGTTCCCGAAAATGACAAAAGCAATTTCAAGGAAATCGACCTTTCAGGATTGTATGCCGTAATGCAAAGTTTTTCCAAAATCGATGCTTCCGAATTCAATATCGAAGGAGTTGCTCACGACGGAGAATCTTGGTATTTCTTACAACGCGGCAACGGACCGTCTTCCCGCAACGGAATCTTTACCGTCAATGCAAAAAATCTCGAAAATGACTTCTCAATATTATACAACGAGGTCAAACTGCCCAAAATAAATGGCATTCGAAGCACCTTTACCGATGCAGTTTTTGCCAACAATACACTCTACTTCCTAGCCACCGCCGAAGATTCCAATTCCGTCTACCACGACGGCGAAGTCA
>CBDUDY010000232.1:0-3518 GCA_965366055.1 uncultured bacterium | reverse complement strand
GGATGTGGCATACTTGCCTTTCCATTAAAGAAATTGCATTTTCCAAAAATCACCATCGGCTCATTGACTTTGAGCGATTCTTTGATCCATTTATGACCTTGAAACCAAACAAGATCCATTTGACCGGTATCATCTGCAAATGTTGCCACTAACATTTTTCTGTGCTTTTGCTCGACGGTTTTTATATGCACAATCTTACCAACAATCTGCATTTCGGTATTACTATCAACAAGTTCATTGATTTTGTAATAGCGAGATCGATCCAAATATCGCAACGGATACAAATTGAGTAAATCTTGAAATTTATGAATACCAAGCTCTTTGCGTAAAAGTTCGCCTCGATTAGCGCCTACGCCTTTAAGATATTCGATTGGTGTTTGTAAAAGCTTGGTCATACAGCGGTAATTCTCTCCTTAGGAAGTGATGCGAATATAAACAATTATTAAAAAATCAGGAAATGCAATTTTCTAGTTCTAAATTTGGTTTCTTCTGAAATAGTATCTTTGACTTTCGAATAGAAAAAATTATGAAATACATCCTTCTGATATTCTCCGCCATTGCTTTTGGTCAACAAACAAAATCGGTCGATTTTCTAACTGCAAATGGAAATGTTCTACTCGATTTTAATTCGAAAAGTATAAAGGGAAATGTTTCATATACTTTTAATGTTCTTCAAAAAATAGATACCATAAAGATTGATGCAATTTCGATGGAATTTTCTGAAGTCAAAATCAACGGAAAGAAAGTTGGATTTACCCAAAATAAGAGAAATTTAGCTCTGTATCAAGGTTTCAAAAAAGGTATAAACAGCGTTACTTTTACTTATAAAGCAGTTCCGAAACAGACACTTTATTTTACTGGAATAGGCGAGGATCGACAAATTTGGACGCAAGGACAAGGAAAATATACTAGTCATTGGTTTCCAAGTTTTGATGATGTGAACGAAAAAATGGTTTTTGGATTGACAATTTCGACCAAAGATGATTTCGCTATTTTGTCCAACGGAATTTTGCAGCAGCGAATTGAAGAAGATGGATTATATACTGCGAAGTATCAAATGTCAAAACCTATGAGTTCATATTTATTAGCTTTGGTCATTGGAAATTTCAAGAAAACCGTTGAGAAATCCAATAGTGGAATTTCGATTGAAAATTATTTATCTGCAGAAGATTCCGATAAATATTCAAGTACTTACGCAAACAGCAAGCAGATTTTCGATTTTCTCGAAAAGGAAATTGGCGTTCCGTATCCTTGGGAAATTTACCGTCAAGTACCAATTAAAGATTTTCTGTACGGAGGAATGGAAAACACAACTCTGACAACTTTTACTCAGGATTATGTTGTGGATAAAGTTGGTCATAATGATAAGAATTATGATAATGTGAGCGCCCACGAATTGGCACATCAATGGTTTGGAGATTATGTTACGGCAGCTTCGGGCGAACATCATTGGCTTCAGGAAGGTTTTGCGACTTATTACGCTTTGCTAGCTGAAAAAGATATTTATGGAGATGATTACTTCAATTGGGAACTTTATGAAATGGCCGAAAGACTGAAGATAGCTTCCGCAAAAGATACAATTCCTCTGATGAACGCTTCGGCGAGTGCGCTTACTTTTTACCAAAAAGGCGCCTGGGCTCTACATATTTTAAAACGTGAAGTAGGAGATATAAATTTCGCGAAAGCGGTAAAAAACTATCTAACAAAATATGCCTTTTCGAATGTAAAAACCGATGATTTCTTGGGTGAAATTCGGAAAGTATCCTCGTACGATACGGAGAAATTCAAAAGAGAATGGTTGCAATCTTCAGGATTTGATAGTCAAAAAGCTATCGAAATTTTAAAAGAGAATACGTTTATGCAGCAATATTTTGATGTATTGGCCAAAACCGAAATTCCTTTTGAAGAGAAAAAGAAAGAGTATTTTGAAATTTTAAAATCAAACGCAAATCCATTTATTAAAGAAGAGATTCTAATGCAGTTAACTGCGATTCCATTCGAAGATAAAAAGCAATTCTTAGAAGTTGCAATGCAATCAAAAAACCTCAAAGTGCGTCAAGCAGTTGCAAAATCATTAGACAAAATTCCGGCAAGTTTCTACAACGAGTATTTGACTTTATTAGATGATGAATCGTATATCACGCAGGAAATTGCACTAAATATGCTATGGTCGCAATTTGCTGAAAAACGAGTCGATTTATTAGAAAAAACCAAAGGAAGAATTGGTTTTAACGATAGAAATTTGGAAATTCAATGGTTGACTTTGGCTTTAATAACTCCTAATTTCGAGGAAACAAACAAACCAGCTTTTTATGACCGACTTTTAATTCTTAGTAAAGCTCCTTATGAAAGTCCAGTTCGGATAAACGCGATTACCAATTTATTATATCTGAATAAAAACGATACAAATGTGCTGAAATTATTGGTTGAACCATTACTACATCATAAATGGCAGTTTCAGAAATTTGCTAGAGATAAAATTAGAAGTATGAGTAAAGAAGAGAAATTTAAAACGTTTTTCAACTCGCTCTTGCCTGATCTACCTTTAGCGGAAGCGAAAGAACTAGAGCGAGTTTTAAACTAATTATCCTAGCAAAGTCTGAACTTCACTTCGGATGTATGCAAGTGCTGTGCTGCTTGGAGTAGGATTGTCAAAAAGATCTTTTAACATCTGAGATCTTAAATCATTTGCATCTTTTACTTCAGGCTCAAGATTGGTTCTTCGCAACATTTGGATAGTCGCATTCTTGGCAGTAACCACGATTGACCAACATTTTTCGCTTAAGTAAACTTGTTGCGTAAGATTGTGTTCAAATTCCTGCTCGATTTGCGCAATAATATATTCTTCGTAATCTTTCTTATCATCAGAAATAGGCGCAACTCTTACTAGCATTTTTGAAGGGTCAATTCTCTCCAAGAAAAGCGTCACTCTTTCGTAAGCTTGAAGACGCAGAGGCAAAGTGTCTTTCTGAATATCTTGATGAAGCAAATATCTACGTCTTCCTTCCTCATTATCAGTATGAAGTTTGAAAAAATAGTAGGCAACTGCAGCAGTTACAATTGAGGGAATTGTGTAAGCGAGAATTTCGAAAATCTTGTGTAAATCCATAATAAAAATTTAAATCTCAAAAATAGGATTAAATTGATAATTCCACCTTAAATAATTGTAATAAACTTATAGTAGTCTTATTTTTGAACAAATAAAAAATTTCGATGCAAAAATATATAAGCCAGCTTAATGAAGCGCAGCAACAGCCGGTATTACATAAAGATGGTCCGATGATAATTATCGCCGGAGCAGGCTCTGGAAAAACTCGTGTTCTTACGATCAGAATTGCGTATCTGATGAGTTTGGGAGTTGATCCATTTAATATTCTGGCGCTGACTTTTACCAATAAAGCAGCGAAAGAAATGAAAAAACGTATTTCGGATATTGTTGGAAGTACAGATGCCAAGAACTTATGGATGGGAACATTTCACTCTGTTTTTGCAAGAATTCTTCGTGCCGAAGCAGATAA
>CBDUDY010000231.1:0-3533 GCA_965366055.1 uncultured bacterium | reverse complement strand
GAATCAAAACCTACTTCGTAATCTCTCTAAAAATGGTTTCTAGATTTTTCTGTTTGTTCACGATTTGCAGCGCTTTTAAATTATTTGCCGCAGCAAAATCAAAAACCGTAGCGCGCATATCTTCAGAAGATGCAAATGTCAAATCCCACACAAAATCATGAGTATTTACTGCAGAAAGTAGATTTGGCATTTCAAAAAGTAGTGTCTCTTCAACTTGAGAGTTGAATTCGACCATGATAATGTGAGTTTCTTCTTGAATAAGATTATCCAATTTTCTGTCGGCAACAATTTTTCCTTTGTCGATAATTATTACTCGATCGCAAATTGCTTCAACTTCTTGCATAATATGTGTACTCAAAAAAACTGTTTTATCTTTACCAGCATTTTTAATTACGCGGCGAATTTCTAATAATTGATTTGGATCTAAACCTGTCGTAGGCTCATCTAGAATCAAGACTTCGGGATCGTGAAGTAAAGCGGTGGCAAGACCAACACGTTGTCTGTACCCTTTGGATAACTGACCGATTTTCTTGTGACTTTCCTTTGTCAATCCAGTCAATTCGATAACTTCTTCAATTCTACTTTTGGACACAGAATAAACTCCAGCGTTAAATTCTAAATATTCTCGAACGTATAAATCTAAGTAAAGTGGATTGTGCTCCGGCAAATATCCTACAGATTTCTGAACGGATTTCTGCTCATTATCTACATCAAAGCCATTTACTTTGGCAGATCCGCTGTCGGCACTAATGTATGTGGTTAAAATCTTCATCAAGGTAGATTTTCCAGCTCCATTGGGACCAAGAAAACCCACAATTTCTCCTTTGTTGATTGTAAAAGATACCGCATCAAGCGCTTTTTGTGAACCGTAACTTTTTGAGATAGAATTAACTTCAATAGACATAATGCAGATTTTGAAAACAAAAGTAAGGAGAAATTTAAATTTAAGCCCTTATTTAGAAATAAATAGAATTTGAATCTTAAATTTGAATAAAGAAAAAGGATATTTTGGACACAAGTACATATTTTAAAGGGTGGGTTGATGCTTTTGAGCTCACACATCCGATGGTTATCGCTGGCCCGTGTAGCGCAGAGACTGAAGATCAAGTAATGCAGATTGCACAACAGCTTAAAGATTCAGACGTAAGTGTCTTTCGTGCTGGAATTTGGAAACCTCGCACTAGACCTGGCGGTTTTGAAGGAGTAGGAGCAATCGGTCTAAAGTGGATGCAGAAGGCAAAAGCTGCAACCGGACTTCTTCTCGCTACCGAAGTAGCAAATGCCGCTCACGTAAAACTCGCGATCGAACACGATATCGATATATTATGGATTGGCGCACGTACAACCGTAAACCCTTTTGCGGTACAAGAAATTGCCGATGCTCTAAAAGGAAGCGATAAAATTGTATTGGTGAAAAATCCTGTAAATCCAGATTTGAGTCTTTGGATTGGTGCAATAGAAAGAATTCACAATGCGGGAATTACTAAACTTGGCGCTATTCACCGAGGATTTTCGACTTATGAGAAAACCATTTATCGGAATATTCCCGAATGGCAAATTGCAATTGAGTTGCAAAGTCGTTATCCAAATCTTCCAATTTTCTGTGATCCTTCGCATATTACTGGAAATCGTGAAATGATTTTGGAAGTTTCTCAGCAAGCGCTTGATTTAAATTATAATGGATTGATGATTGAGACTCATATTGATCCAGAAAATGCGTGGAGCGATGCAGCACAGCAAGTGACACCAACAAAGTTGAAAGAAATTTTCAAAGATTTGCGAATCAGAAAATTGACTACTGATGCTTATGGCTATAATGAAGAAATGCAGAAACTCCGCAGAGATATTGATTTTACCGATGGGAAATTATTTGATCTTTTAGGAAGCAGAATGCAGATTGCCGAAAAGATGGGGGCGCTGAAAAAAGAAGAGAATATCGCTATTTTGCAAAGTCAGCGTTGGAATGAGGTTTTCAAGAAAATGTTGGAAATGGGCGAAGCTCGTGGATTAACTCAAGATTTTGTAGAAAGAATTTTCAAGGCAATTCACCAAGAAAGCATTACACATCAAGGAAAAATGATGAAGTAAATTAAATTTAAAAAACCAAATACTTAGGATTGAATCTAGATATTTTTGCTTGAAAGATCAGAAACTTTTAAGCAAAAAATCTAGCTTCAAAAATCGTATATTTGCACTATGACAGGAATCGTTTATAAATCTACAGGGAGCTGGTATAATGTAAAAACATCTGAAGGTGATTTTATTGACTGCCGCATCAAAGGCAAGTTTCGTATGAAAGGAATTAGGAGTACGAATCCTATTGCTGTGGGCGACCACGTAGATTATGAACTCGAAGAGACTTCAGATAAAGTTACGGGAACTATTACTGAAATTCACGAAAGGAAAAATTATATCGTTCGAAAATCGGTGAATCTTTCCAAGCAAATGCATATTATAGCTTCGAATATCGATTACATATTCTTGCTTGTTACAATTAATAATCCTCCAACTACCACTAGTTTTATAGATCGTTTTCTAGTTACTGCCGAAGCTTATGGCGTAGAAGCAATTTTGGTTTTTGCAAAAATCGATACTTATGATGATGCAATGCTGGAAGAGCAATTATATCTGCAACATATTTATAACGAAATCGGATATAAATCTTTGAGAGTAAGTAGCGAAACTGACAAAGGTCTTGAAAGCCTTAAAGAAGTGATGACTGGACACGTTTCGATGTTTGCAGGACACTCAGGAGTTGGGAAATCTACGCTTATTAATGCTTTAGAACCTGGATTAGATTTGCGAACAAAAGCTATTTCTGAGCAACATATGCAAGGACAGCACACCACTACTTTTGCAGAAATGTACGATTTAAAGTTTGGTGCTTCGATAATCGATACACCTGGAATTCGCGGTTTTGGAATTGTGGATATGGAGAAAGAAGAAATAAGTGGCTATTTTCCTGAATTCTTTAAACTTCAACATAAATGCAAATTTAACAATTGTCTGCATAAAGACGAACCACATTGTGCCGTAAAAGAAGCACTTGATAATGACGAGATCGCTTGGTCACGTTATAAAAGCTACTTACAAATTCTAGAAGGTGACGAAGAGAATTACCGAGCTGACATACATAATGAAGACCGAATCCGCAGCGACGAAACTAGAAAATCCTAGAGTATGAAGGTTGTTATTCAAAGAGTTTCTGAAGCTTCAGTAAAAATTGAAGGCGAAGTTGTTGCTCTAATAAATGCAGGTTTTTTAATTCTAGTTGGAATTGAAACTGAAGATTCTGAAGAAGATTTACTCTATTTAGTTTCGAAAATTATAGGTTTACGTATTTTCAATGACGAGAATGGCGTAATGAATCTTTCTATAAAAGATGTTGACGGAGAAATCTGCGTGGTAAGTCAATTTACTCTGCACGCTGCCACCAAAAAAGGCAACCGACCTTCTTACATAAAAGCTGCCAAAGCAGATCTATCGATTCCATTGTACGAATTATTTCTAGAAAAGTTATCTCAAGAACTTGG
>CBDUDY010000230.1:0-3545 GCA_965366055.1 uncultured bacterium | reverse complement strand
ACCATCGCCCCAACGCTCTTCCCAATCCAGTTTCTCTGACTCTCTTTAATGCTTTCGCTCCAGTCAATATCATTTAAACCTTGAAGAAGTCTTTCGGCATAGGCAGAAATACGCATACTCCATTGAGTCATTTTCTTGCGCATTACTGGAAAACCGCCACGTTCAGAGACGCCGTTTACGATTTCGTCATTTGCCAGAACGGTTCCTAGACCTGGACACCAGTTTACTTCGGTTTCGGCTAGGTAAGTCATTCTGTAATTAAGGAGCATTTTTTGTTTTTCGCTTTCGCTAAATGCATTCCAGTCATTAGCGGTAAACGAGGGAATATCGTCTGCTGATACAGCGTTTACTTTGGAATTTCCCTCTTCCGAAAATAGTCGTTGAAGTTCATCAATAGACTTCGCTTGATCTGAATCTTTGCAATACCAAGAATTGAATAATTCGGTAAAAATCCATTGAGTCCATTTATAATATGACGCATCAGAAGTACGGACTTCACGACTCCAGTCAAATGAAAATCCTATTTTATCAAGTTGCTCGCGGTATCTCGCGATATTTTCTTTGGTTGTCTTATCAGGATGCTGACCTGTTTGTATAGCATATTGCTCAGCAGGAAGTCCAAAACTGTCATATCCTTGAGGATGAAGCACATTAAATCCTTCGTGACGTTTGTATCTCGCAATAATATCCGAAGCGATATATCCTAGTGGATGTCCAACGTGAAGTCCTGCCCCAGAAGGGTAAGGAAACATATCGAGCACATAATACTTAGGCTTATCTGATTTATTTTCGGCTTGAAAAGTTTGATTTTCAGCCCAGTATTTTTGCCATTTGGCTTCTATTTTGCTCGGATTGTATTTCATTTTTATGTAAAAAGGATGAGAATTCAAAAAATTTCACAAAGTCGGAAATCTTTTTTATTTAGAGAACAAATTTACATTTATTGTATCAAAGTCAAAACTTTGACGTTATAAACTATGATTAAGAAATTTGTTTGTTATTTTTACACCACATTTTAAATTCCATTATGAGCTCTAAGTTTGACAAATTCCAAAAGCGCAGGCTAATTTCCTCTTATTTCTCTGTAATCTTAAGTATTTTTCTAGTACTTTTTCTACTAGGAATTCTAGGATTGTTTATTATAAATTCCAAAAAATTATCTGATGATTTTAAGGAAGAGATCGCAATGACTGTCTTCTTTAAAACAGAAGCTAAGGACACCACTTTTACCGCTTTTGAAGAGCAACTTAAACAATCTGATTTCGCAAGAACTTTCGTTTATGTAACAAAAGAGCAGGCGGCAAAAGAACATACAGACGTAATAGGAGAAGACTTTATCACTTTTCTAGGTGCAAATCCACTTCAAGATTCCTTTGACATTCACTTAAAAGCAGACTATGTTGTAAATGACAGCATCGCCAAAATAGAAAAAGAACTTCGTAAAAACGAAATGGTCGAAGACATCGTTTACGACAAGCAACTTGTAAATTTGGTTAATGATAATATTCAGAAAATCACAATGTGGATTCTTATTGCTAGCGGATTTCTTGCACTTGTTGCGGTATTGCTGATTAATAGTTCAATGCGATTATCAATTCATAGCAACCGTTTTATTATTAAAACAATGCAAATGGTCGGGGCTACAAAATCATTTATCCGTTCACCTTTTATATGGCGTAGTATTAGACTTGGTGTGATTGGGGCCGTTTTGGCGATTTTAGCACTATTAGGAGTTCTTTATTATGTTGACACAAACTATCCAGGACTAGAAATCCTACAAGACAAACCAATGATCGGTGCTGTATTATTAGCTGTACTTTTAGTTGGAATTCTAATTACTTGGATCAGTACATTTATTGCTACTCAAAGATTTTTAAACCTTCGCACAGACGATTTATACTAGATATTATGAACGAGCAACAACCTTCAGAATTTTTATTTCACAAAGAAAATTACAAAATTCTACTGATCGCATTGTGTATTATTGCACTTGGATTTATCTTGATGTCTGGTGGTGGAAGTGATGATCCAAAAGTTTTCAATGAAGAAATTTTCAATTTCAGACGAATCAGATTGGCGCCAACAATGGTACTTATCGGAATTGGAGTTGCGATTTATTCGATATTAAAGAATCCCAAAAAATAATTAATGGACTTTTTTCAAGCTATTATTCTGGCCATAATGGAAGGGCTTACAGAATACCTACCCGTGTCTTCTACAGGACATATGATTTTCGTAAGTTCTTACTTCGATATTCAGAATGAAGATTTTGTAAAACTTTTTCAAGTTTCTATTCAATTCGGAGCCATCTTGGCGGTTGTAGCATTGTATTGGAAAAAGTTTTTTGACTTTTCTAAATTCGATTTCTACCTTAAACTTATTTACGCAGTAATTCCTGCACTTGTTCTAGGATTATTTTTTGATGATATGATTGAAGCAGTTTTAGGAAATCCTATTCCAATTGCTATCGTATTAATCCTTGGAGGTTTTGTACTTCTGTTTATCGATAATTATTTCAAAAATCCTAAAGTTTTCAAAGAAGAAGATATCAGCGTTCGTCAAGCAATAACCATTGGTTTTTGGCAATGTCTTGCGATGATGCCCGGAACTAGCCGCTCTGCTGCTTCTATTATTGGTGGAATGCAACAAGGACTTGATCGTAAAACCGCTGCGGAATTCTCTTTCTTTCTAGCTGTACCTACAATGGCGGCGGTAACTTGCTACTCTGTTTTCTTGAAAACTTACGAGCAAACACAAATGAAAGGATATGAACTAATTTTGAAATCTACAGAAAATACAACTATGTTTCTAATTGGGAACGTAATTGCTTTTGTGGTTTCGATTATTGCAATTAAGTTTTTTATCGGAGTTATCAAAAAATACGGTTTCAAACCTTGGGGTTATTACCGAATAATTGTTGGGGTACTTCTACTTATTTATTTCTCTTATATAAAATAGTTCAAGATGAAAAATGCAGAAGATTTCGTCAATGGACAAGTCATTTTAATAGACAAACCACTTACTTGGACTTCCTTTCAAGCGGTGAATAAAATGAAGTGGGCTCTAAAGAGCAAACTTGATTTAAAGAAAATTAAAATTGGTCACGCTGGAACTTTGGATCCGCTTGCCACGGGATTATTGATTGTTTGTACTGGGAAATTCACCAAGAGAATTACCGAAATTCAAGCGCAGCAAAAAGAATATACTGGAACTTTCTACATTGGTGCTACTACTCCATCTTATGATTTGGAAACAGAAATAGACCAAACTTTTCCAACCGATCATATTACTGAAGAATTGATTCAGGAAACGACATTACAATTTCTGGGCGAAATAGATCAAAGACCACCAATTTATTCAGCAATCAAAAAAGACGGAGTTCGTTTGTACGAGCACGCACGCGCTGGAGAAACTGTGGATATTCCACTTCGCAAAACCACAATTCACGAGTTCGAAATTACTAGAATTGCATTACCAGAAATAGATTTTAGAGTTGCTTGCAGCAAGGGAACTTACATTAGATCCTTAGCTTTTGACTTTGGAGC
>CBDUDY010000229.1:0-3607 GCA_965366055.1 uncultured bacterium | reverse complement strand
TCTTTTCATAACTATATAAAATTTAAAGTTTTATGCCCGAAACTTTATGGTATGACAGTTACAATAGGAAGAGAATCCTTTTAAGAATTTACTTAGCTTTTGTACTTTTCTTCCCGAAAGTTCAATTGATTTTTTTGTAAAGGCAGGTCTCCTGGCTTGCATCTTTTTGTGAACCTTCCCGAAAATTGAATTTCAGTGGTTTTTTGAATACTTACAAAAAGTTTGGTAGCTTACAGTTGCGGGTACAGCTCAAGAATTAACTTGATTCCCTATTATTGAACGTTGTTCAACCTTTGCGAGTGCAAAGATAGGTTTTAAAAATAGATTTCAAAACCAAAGATTTTAGTTGATGTGAGGCGGAGTTTGCGTTAGGGATTTGAGCGGACCCGAGCAAAGCGAACTGGCGAAGCAAATCCTTTTTGGTCTTTTTCTGATCAAAAAGATTGGGAGTGGAAAACCCGGCCTGAAAGGCAACGCCCAAAAAAAAAGCAGGCAAATTAACTCCAAATGAGCCAATCTGCCTGCAACTCCACAAATTTCCCTAAAAAGTGCAGAGTTTTTTTACTATAAAAATTTAAAAATTATAGCTTATGAGCAAGTTCATTTTGTATAAATTGATAAATAAGACGCACACCAACGGCAGTCGCACCTTGTTGCTTATAGTCTGACGCTTTTGTATCCATATAAGAGGCGCCTGCGATGTCGAGGTGAATCCAAGGATAGTCTGTAAAATGCTCAAGGAATTTAGCAGCAGTTGTCGCACCACCCACCGGTCCGCCGATATTTTTAAGATCTGCTACATTGGATTTAAGTAGTTTTCCATACTCTTTCCAAAACGGTAATTGCACCAAGCGCTCATAAACAGTATCTCCAGCTTTCATCAATTTGTTCATGTTTTCTTGAGAATTTCCAGCCATCGCAACACCAAATGTTCCAGTTATAGCGGCAGAAGCACCCGTAAGAGTTGCCATGTCTATCACTAATTCTGGACTAAATTTCTTGGCATAAGTTAACGCATCTGCCAGAACAAGTCGACCTTCGGCGTCAGTATTTAGTATTTCGACAGTTGTGCCATCCATCATCGTGATAATATCGTCGACAACTAGTGCTTTTCCAGAAATCATATTGTCTGTTGCAGGCACAAGACCGATTACATAATATGGAACTTCGTTCATTGCAAGAGCAGCGACAGTACCTAAAACCGCTGCACCACCGGCCATATCTGTCTTCATTCCTGGCATACTTCCTCCTACTTTTAGCGAATATCCTCCAGTATCGAACATTACACCTTTTCCAACTAAAACAAGTGGTTTTTCGTTAACAGCATTTGCAGGTTTATGAGTAAAAATATTAAAAGTAGCAGGAGTATCTGATCCTTGATTTACTCCTAGTAGTCCACCCATTCCGAGACTTTTGATCTCTTCCTGATGTAAAACTTTTGTTTCGAAACCAAATTTTTCCGCCATTTCTTCAGCCAATGTGCCGAAACTTAAAGCATTTAATTTATTAAGGGGTTCGTTTACCATAGAGCGCACCATTGCAACCGAAGTTGTAAGTGATTGAAGTTCTTTTAGAGATTTTGCAGAAATCGCAGAATCTGAAATAGTCACAGAAATTTTATATGCTTTTTTCTCCTTTAAATATTTTTCAAAAATGTAGCTGCTAAGAATCATACCTTCCAAGAAAGCACGTTTTTGCTCTTCGCTACCTTCTATTTCTGAAATTGTGGCATTCTCAATTTTATTAGTTTGTAGAAGATTTGTTACATTTCCACCAAGTGAACGCCAATCCTCTAAATCTTTTTGAGTAGAAATTGCGAGGATTTCGGTTTGTTGTGTGTAGTTAAGAAAAACTTGATCAGTTTCTTTTTCGAAAGCAGTAAAAACCTGTTTTTTCAATGAATCTGAAAGAGAAAGTGAATTTAAATTCTCCTGTTTATTTATAATTTTGATTTGAGTGATATTTTTCGCGTTCACCTGCTCAGTTGTACCTATTTGTACATCTAGATTAAGATAATTCTGAATCATTTTTAATTTTTTATGAGATTTTATAAAATTTGTCCTTTTGCGCATATTGTTAAAACCATGCTATTGCAACAGATGGACCTACTATTGCAGCCACAAACTTACTGCTATTTTGCCTAAAGTATGGGGTTCCCTCTATCAATATTTTGATAAAGTATATTACTTTTTTGAATTTCAAAAATAGGTCTATTTCAATAAAAAAATCAAAAATGGAGTGATATCAAATGCGCATATTAGTTTAAACTAAAGCGAATTTGTAGCTTTATGGTTTACAGATTTAAACAAAGAATCAAACAGATTAAACATAATTGTATGGCATTAGAGACAGAGCATTTGGATGATTATATGCACAATCATTTTATACACAGGAGTAATTGGCTGCGCGCCGCAGTTTTGGGCGCTAATGACGGAATTCTTTCTACTGCGAGTTTAGCCATTGGAGTTGCCGCTGCCACTAATTCGCGAGATGCCATAATTCTAGCCACAGTTGCGGGGGTTGTTGCTGGCGCCTTATCTATGGCGGCAGGCGAATATGTTTCTGTTAGTTCGCAAACGGATATTGAAAATGCTGATATTGCACGCGAGAAAATAGAACTGGAAACAATGCCCGAATTAGAATTGCAAAGACTGGCAGAAATTTACGAATCTAGGGGTCTTAAGAAAGAGACTGCAATGACTGTAGCACTTGAACTTACAGAATTTGACGCATTAGGTGCACATGTGCGGGACGAATTGGGAATTACCGATACTTCTAAGGCGAATCCTTTGCAAGCAGCATTGGCTTCGGGAGCAGCATTTATTGTGGGAGGTATTATTCCTCTTCTTGTTGTATTATTTATTGCATTGACAAATCTAGAATATTACATCTACGGGTTTGCATTATTGTTCTTAATTACCCTAGGTGCAATTTCCGCAAAAACTGGAGGTGCAGATCCTATGAATGCAATTATTAGAGTTACATTTTGGGGAACCGTAGCGATGGGCTTATCGGCTCTTGTCGGGTATATTTTTGGCGTATCAGTTTAAATTCAAAAGCATTAAGTAATGAGCAGAGGTTTTGTAAGAGAAGATGATCAGGAAGAATTGCCAATTGTACCACCGAGGGCAGATTTGCCCGACGGACAAATAAACTATGTAACGCAAGCTGGACTTGATCAACTGATTGAGGAAAGAGAATTGCTTAATCTAGAAAGGGAGAATCTAGATAAAACCAACGAAGCCGACTATAGAATTGGAGTCAATTATATCAATGCAAAGCTTTTGCTACTCAACGATAGAATTTCCAGCGCACACTTAATAAACTTAGAAAAGCAACATCCTAATGAAGTACGTTTCGGTGCGATGGTCACATTGACTATTAATGGTAGCAAACAAAAGCAGAAATTTCAAATTGTCGGAGTTGATGAGGCTGATATCAAAAAGATGAAGATAGCCTTTACTTCGCCTTTAGCCAAAATATTAATCGAAAAGAAAGTGGGTAATAAAGCAGTTTTGAAGTTGGAGAAGGAGGATCGGGTTTTTGAGATAGTTTCGATAAGCTATTAGCTGTTAGCTGTTAGCTGTTAGCTGTTAGCTGTTAGCTG
>CBDUDY010000228.1:0-3623 GCA_965366055.1 uncultured bacterium | reverse complement strand
AAAGCTGGCGATTGTCCAGTCTGCGGAATGGATCTGGTGCAACAGCCAATTGTCGCAACAAGACAGCAGTTTACTTGTCCGATGCATCCAGAAGTAATATCGGATGATCCGGGAAGTTGTCCAATCTGCGGAATGGATTTGGTGCCACTAATTCCGAAAAACGATCAAGAAGAAAGCGCCTACAATAAGCTTTGGGCAAAAATGAAAATCGCCTTGATCTTCACGATTCCCATATTTTTTATTTCGATGTCGGGCATGATTCATAATAATCCATTGCTTAAAATATTAGATAGATCTCAATGGAACTGGGTAGAATTTATATTATCTCTTCCTGTTGTTTTCTATGCTTGTTGGATGTTTTTTCAACGTGCTTGGCGTTCCATCGTGAGTTGGAATCTTAATATGTTTACGCTCATCGGACTTGGAGCAGGAGTTGCTTTTATGTTTAGTATCGTAGCATTATTATTTCCATCAATATTTCCTGCGGAATTTAAATCGCACGATGGAGCTGTTCATTTATATTTTGAAGCAACCACAGTTATATTAACTTTAGTTCTTTTAGGGCAACTACTTGAAGCCAAAGCGCACAGCCGAACTAGCGGAGCAATAAAAGCTTTATTACAACTAGCGCCAACGCAGGCAACACGTATAATAAATGGCGAAGAGAAAGTAATTTCTATTCACGATATTAAAATTGACGATTTACTTCGTGTAAAACCGGGAGAAAAAATTCCTGTTGATGGAATAATAACAGAAGGATCATCGTCAATTGACGAGGCAATGATTTCGGGAGAGCCGATTCCTGTTGATAAAACTGCCGGTAATTTAGTTCTTGCAGGAACTATCAACGGAACAAAATCATTTGTGATGAAAGCCGAGAAAATCGGCTCTGAAACATTGCTTTCGCAAATTGTTCAGATGGTGAATGATGCCAGTAGATCTAGAGCGCCAATTCAGAAGATAGCTGATACCATTGCGAAATATTTCGTGCCGATTGTGGTTGGAATTTCAATCATAACATTTTTTGTTTGGTATGCCATCGGACCTGAGCCAGCGCTAGTTTACGGTTTTATAAATGCCATCGCAGTTTTAATTATCGCTTGCCCGTGTGCCTTGGGTTTAGCAACTCCGATGTCCGTTATGGTAGGAGTTGGGAAAGGAGCACAGTCGGGGATTTTGATTAAAAATGCCGAAGCTTTGGAGAATATGGACAAAATTGATGTTCTAATTACAGATAAAACTGGAACACTTACCGAAGGAAAACCATCGGTAGAAAAAGTTTCGGCAATTGATGGAGATTGGGAAAGATTGCTGATGCAGATTGCTTCGGTGAATTCACAAAGTGAGCATCCATTAGCGCAAGCAGTAGTAAATTTCGCTAAAGAAAATGGCAGCAAATTGCATAAGGTTTCCGACTTTGATTCGATTACCGGGAAAGGAGTTAGCGGAACAGTAGATGGAAAAAGAATTCTGCTTGGAAATAAGGCTTTGCTAGAACAGTTTAAAATTTCGATTCCAGAATCGCTCGATAAAGAAGTAATCGAACAGCAGAAATATGGAAAGACAGTTTCGTATATAAGCGAAGAAGATACGGTTACTGGTTTTGTAATAATTTACGACGCGATTAAAAAATCTTCTCAAAATGCGGTGAAAGAACTGCAAGAGCAAGGTGTGGAAGTAATTATGATGACTGGTGATAACGAAAATACTGCAAAGGCAGTTGCCGACATCTTGAAGCTAGATAAATTTTACGCGGGATGTCTTCCACAAGATAAGCTCAAAGAAATTCAAAGGTTGCAAGCTTTAGGAAAAATTGTTGCCATGGCGGGTGATGGAATTAATGACGCTCCAGCATTGGCACAAGCCAATATCGGAATCGCAATGGGAACAGGTACCGATGTCGCGATCGAAAGCGCTAAAATTACTTTGGTAAAAGGCGATCTGCAAGGCATTGTAAAAGCAAAGCAACTTAGTCACGCGGTGATGAAAAATATCAAACAAAACTTATTCTTCGCTTTCTTCTATAATGCATTGGGAATTCCAATTGCCGCAGGAGTTTTATATCCAGTTTTTGGATTGCTGTTATCGCCAATGGTTGCTGCACTTGCTATGAGTTTTAGTTCGGTATCGGTAATTGCAAATGCTTTGCGGTTGAGAGGGATGAAGTTGTGATTTACAAAAATTTGGGAAAATTTAAAGTTCAAATAAAGTAACAAACTCTCTCATTGGTTACTGCTTTTAGAAATGTTTTTGGTCAGATAATAAAACCTAAACTAAAGGACGCCGGTATTCCGTAATTCCGACGCCACACACTTGCAGCTATTAAACTTCCATTCCTGCTTTCAATATCGACTATCCCGCTTCTTAGGCGATTTATCAGAAATGACTTCTCACAATTTAAATATCGAAATGAAGTTTCGGAAATATAGTTTTATCAGTCGTAAATACCAATTCGTAATTCCTATATCGTGGATCAAAAATCAGATATCGTAAAACGTAAATCCTAATTTCTCCCTCGTAAAATTCCCTATCTTTGTCACTCTAAAAAATCAAAACTACAACTTTGGGATTATTCAAAAGCCTCTTTAAACAAACAGCGATCTACGGTCTTGCAACGGTCTTGCCACGTATGTTTAGCTTCATTTTAGTGCCGCTTTACACCTCACTTTTGCCCAAAGAAGAGTACGGTCAGATTACTGTAATCTTTTCATATATGATATTTTTTAATGTCATTTTGGCTTACGGAATGGAAACTTCGTTTTTTAGATTTTACACCAAAGAAGACAATAAAAACTCTGTAGTCGAAACATCTACTGTTTCCATATTTTGGAGTACAATTCTGTTTCTAACATTGGGATTAATTTTCAAGTCACAACTCTCAGAATGGTCGGGAATCGGCGCTCAGTACGTCACTTATGCGATTTGGATTCTCGCACTTGATGCATTTGTCATCATTCCATTTTCTAAATTGCGAGCCCAAGGAAAGTCAGGCAAATATGCAATTATCAAGATTTTGAATGTTGTGATAATGCTAGCTTTCAACGTTTTTTTCTTGATAATACTACCCGAAATTAATGAGCGAAATCCTAGCAGTTTCCTTGGTTCTATATACTTCGAAGATTTCCAAATTGGCTACATTTTCGTGTCAAATATCATCGCATCGCTTTTTACATTCTTAGTGCTTTCTGACAACTATTTCCGCATCAAATGGCATTTTAATTTCAAATTATGGAAGAAAATGATGCGCTACGGATGGCCAATTCTCTTCGCAGGAATCGCTTTCGCCATCAACGAACACATTGACAAAATCCTTTTAGAATACCTTTTACCGCCAAATACTGCCACCGCACAAGTAGGAATTTACGGCGCAATCTACAAACTTGGAGTCTTTATGGTGCTTTTCCGTACTGCTTATACACTCGGAATCGAACCGTTTTTCTTCAGCTACGCACACAATGAAAACGCGCCTCAAACCTATGCGATGATTACCAAATATTTTGTGATTTTCGGCGCATTTATTCAGCTCGGAGTCGTGGTTTTTGCCGATATTCTCAAGGTTATTATGATTCAAGATAGCAGCTATTGGGAAGCGATGAAAGTACTGCCGCTTATTATTTTGGCAA
>CBDUDY010000227.1:0-3626 GCA_965366055.1 uncultured bacterium | reverse complement strand
TTCCATCACTTCCACCTTTAAGCATAGAATCTACAGTTCCTTGCATTCCTGCTGGCAACTTTGTTTTTATAAATCCTGCTACGGTTTCTACTGCCATCGTTGCTTGAGCTGTAGTAATTCCGGTTTTGTCTGCTACTAATTTTATTAAATCTTCCATTGTATAAGTTTTATGTTATAGTTTAAAATTACATTTTTTATTTAATCATTTAAAATTATGGGTAAGAAATTAAACTCTATTAAATGTTTTTAACGTCTTTTTAGATTTTTTTATAATTTCAAGAATGAACCTATCTTCATTATAAACCTTATTTTTGCTCAAAATTTTCCAATAAATGACTTCAAAAATAATTCCTCCTATAGCTTCAAAATTTCCGAAAACAATCACTCGTCACCGACACACTCGCACCGATGATTATTATTGGATGAATGAACGCGAAAATCCTGAAACTATCTCTTATTTAAATGCTGAAAATGAGTATTACAATAAGATGACCGAAAACACCAAGGATTTTCAGAAGGAACTTTATGAGGAAATGAAAGCTCGAATTAAGGAAGATGATACATCTGTTCCGTATTTCTTTAATGGATATCATTATATCACACGTTTTGAAACCGGAAAGAATTATCCAATTTTTTCTAGAAAGAAAGGAAGTCTGGACGCTCCCGAAGAAATTATGTTTAATTGCAATGAGATGGCAATTGGCGAATCATTTTTTAACCTTGCTGCTTTTTCGGTTAGCCCCGACAATAAATTTGCGACTTTTAGTACAGATACTGTCGGAAGAAGAATTTATAATATCAAAATTAAAAATCTTGAAACTGGCGAAATTCTTTTCGACCATTTGCAAAACACGACCGGAAGTTGCGTTTGGGCAAATGACAATAAAACCATTTTCTACACTTCACAAGATGAGGAAACTTTGAGAGCGGACAAGGTTTTTAGACATCAGATGGGCGATATTCAAGCTTCTGACAAGATGGTTTATTTTGAAAAAGACGATACTTTTAATGTTGATGTTCACAAATCGAAGTCTCGAAAGTATATCGTAATCGATTCAGAGAGTACACTTACAACCGAATCTCGTATTTTAAATGCGGATAAACCTTTGGGGAAATTCAATGTTTTCCAAAGAAGAAAAAGAGGAATTGAATACAGCATCTTACATTATAAAGATCATTTTTATATCCGAACGAATGCGGACGACGCGGAGAATTTCAAATTAATGAAAACTCCCGAAGATTCAACCAAACGAGAATATTGGGAAGATGTCATTCCGCACCGAGAAGAAGTGTTATTTGAAGACTGCGAAATTTTCAGCGATTATTTAGTTTTAGAAGA
This sequence comes from uncultured bacterium, assembly GCA_965366055.1. Lineage (GTDB taxonomy): Bacteria > Bacteroidota > Bacteroidia > Flavobacteriales > Flavobacteriaceae > Flavobacterium. The sequence continues at coordinate 2,287 of CBDUDY010000227.1, read as the reverse complement.
GCGTACAAACGGACTTACTCGAATTAGAATTATGCCGTGGGAAAATGGATCTGAATATTACCTGCCTTTTGAAAGTGAAACCTACACGGCTTTTACTTTTGCGAATGTAGATTTTGACACAAAAATTTTACGCTATACCTATCAGTCGCTTTCTACACCTTCTTCGATTATTGACTTTAATATGGAAACCAAAGAGAAAACTGTTCTGAAAGAGCAGGAAATTCTTGGTGGAAAATTCGATAAAAATAATTATATCGAAGAACGAATTTGGGTCACCGCGACAGACGGCGTAAAGGTTCCTGTTTCTTTAGTTTACAAAAAAGGCCTAAAGATGGATGGAAAAAATCCACTTCTTCAATATGCTTATGGCTCTTACGGTGCTTCTATGGATGCTCATTTTTCTTCGACAAGATTATCACTTCTCGATCGTGGATTTATCTATGCGATTGCACACGTGCGTGGGGGAGAAGACTTGGGTCGAAACTGGTACGAAACTGGAAAGCTGCTCACCAAGAAAAACACTTTTACCGATTTTATCGATTGCTCGAAATATCTGATCGAAAATAATTATACTTCTGCCGAGCATCTCTATGCCGAAGGTGGATCTGCAGGAGGAATGTTGATGGGCGTAATTGTGAATATGGCTCCTGAGCTTTACAATGGTGTGATTGCGCAAGTTCCTTTTGTAGATGTGGTAACGACAATGCTTGATGACAGTATTCCGCTAACAACTGGCGAGTACGACGAATGGGGAAATCCAAATAAAAAGAAATTCTATAATTATATGTTGTCCTATTCACCTTACGACAACGTTAAAGCTCAGAAATATCCTAATATGTACATTTCTACAGGTTTACACGATTCTCAAGTGCAGTATTGGGAGCCTGCTAAATGGGTTGCCAAGCTCCGAGAATTCAAAACAGACGAAAATGTATTATTTTTAGATACTAATATGGATGCTGGCCACGGAGGTGCTTCAGGACGATTTGAAGCATTGAAAGAACTCGCCAAGGAATTCAGTTTTTTACTGAATTTGGAAATTAATAAAATGTAATTAGAATATTTTTCTTAAATTTGCATTGATTTGAGGTTTAGAAATTTTTCTTTTTGTTCCTCATCAACTATTTTTTTTATGAAAGAAGACATAAATGTGTACAATAATGTTCTGGAATTAATAGGAAATACACCCCTAATTAGGCTGAATAAAATTACTGACAACATTGACGGAAATTTCTTCGCCAAAGTAGAAGCATTCAATCCAGGACACTCTACCAAAGACAGAATTGCACTTTATATTATAGAACAAGCCGAAAAAGCTGGAATCTTAACTCCCGGCGATACGATAATCGAAACTACTTCGGGCAATACAGGATTTAGCCTTGCGATGGTTAGCATCATTAAAGGATATAGTTGTATTCTCGCTGTAAGTTCAAAATCATCAAAAGACAAAATTGATATGTTGCGCACAATGGGTGCAAAAGTGTATGTTTGCCCCGCAAATGTATCTGCTGATGATGAGCGTTCTTATTATAATGTAGCCAAAAGATTACACGAAGAAACTAAAGGTTCGGTTTACATCAATCAATATTTTAATCAACTTAATGTTGATGCGCACTACCACAGCACAGGTCCTGAAATTTGGAAACAAACACAAGGGAAAATCACGCATTTAATTGCTTGTAGTGGAACTGGTGGAACAATTTCGGGTACTGCAAAATATCTAAAAGAGCAGAATCCAAATATCCGTATTTTAGGAGTGGATGCTTTTGGATCAGTTCTTAAAAAATACCACGAAACTAAGGAGTTTGACAACGATGAGATTTATCCATACCGCATTGAAGGTCTTGGAAAAAATCTAATTCCATCGGCTACAGATTTCGATATCATCGATCATTTTATGAAGGTTTCGGACGAAGATAGTGCTCATATGGCACGTGCAATCGCAAAAACCGAAGGCTTATTTGTAGGATATACTTCAGGCGCGGTTATGCAAGCGATTAAGCAGTACGGCGAAGAGGGTGAATTTACCGCAGACAGTAATGTGGTTGCGATTTTCCCTGACCACGGATCTCGATATATGAGCAAAGTTTTTAGCGATGACTGGATGAATGAGCAAGGATTTTTTGATAGTAAAAACCTTGAAGAAGCACAGAAAATAGAATTTATAAAGTAATTTTATAGATAGAAATATATAGAAAAAGGAGAATTCAGTAGTTGAATTCTCCTTTTTTTTGTGATTTAGTTTTAGTTGACTTGTGCATATCAACAAGTATTTTCTAAATAGTCA
>CBDUDY010000226.1:0-3631 GCA_965366055.1 uncultured bacterium | reverse complement strand
TAACGACGAAGAAGACGAAGAATAAGAATATAAATCAAAATTGAATATGAAAAAAGTTGTCATACTTGCAGGCGCACTTCTAATTTCAGGAGTATCATTCGCCCAGAAAAATGAATTAAAATCGTTAAAGAAGATTTTAGACAAAACTGAAAGTCCAGATGCTAAGCAATTAAGTGAGTACAAAAGCAATGCAACTGCGGCACAAGGATTTCTTGGGTCTGCAGATGAATCAGACAAAGTGTATATTAATTTCTACAATGCGATTACGCCACTTTTGGAATTCAACTCTGCTTCTGCGACATCAGATGGCGCAAATGCTGATGTATTAGCTAAAAGATTTTTTACTCCTGCCAAGATTGAAACAATGGTAAATAGTATGAAAGCTGTAACAGAATTTGAAAAGAAATCTGGAAAACAAATTCATACAAAAGATGTTTTAAAATTGAATCCTATTTTGTCAACTGCAATTCTTAATTATGCAATAAATTTAGGAAACGACAAGAAGTATACAGAAGCAGCCAAAGCATTGTACATGGCGTACGAACTTGACAAAACTGATCAAGATAATTTGTATTATGCGTCTACCTATGCAATTACTGCAAATGATTATGATCTTGCTCTAAAATATTACAATGAGTTGAAAGATTTGAAATATTCTGGAGAAAAAACTACGTTCCTTGCAAGAAATTTGGCGACAGATAAAGAGGAGAGCTTTGCAACTAAAGACATTCGAAATAGAATGATCACGTTCAAGACTCACGACAAACCTCGTGATCAGAAAGAGCCTTCAAAAAGAGGTGAAATTTATAAAAATATTGCAATAATTCTTTCTCAACAAGGAAAAATTGAAGAAGCAAAGAAAGCAATTACTGATGCTAAAAGAGAGAATCCTAATGATGAATCTCTATTGCTTACAGAAGCTGATCTTTACTTACAGTTAAAAGATTATGAGGGATATAAAGTAGTTGTTAATCAATTATTGGAGAAAAATCCTAATGACGCAGATTTAGTTTACAATCTTGGAGTGATCGCTTTTGATGGTGGTCAGACCAAAGAAGCTGAGCAGTACTTCAGAAAAGCGGTAGCGATTAATCCTGAATACGCAAATGCTTATGTTAACATTGCAGCAATTAAATTTAAGGAAGATAAATTGATCGTTGATAAGATGAACGCGCTTGGAACTTCTGCTGCAGACAACAAAAAATATGAGGCATACAAAGCTGACAGGACTGCAACTTTCAAAGCATTGTTGCCACTACTTGAAAAAGCATATTCAATTGACCCAGAAAATCAAAATGTAATTTATAACCTAATGACGGTTTACAATTACCTTGAAATGTCTGCCAAATACAAAGAACTAAAAGCAAAGGTTAAAGAATAATCCACGCTCACGTCCTAAAACAAAAACGTCTCGAAATTTTCGAGACGTTTTTTTTATATGTACTTTTTTATTACCCTGAGTTTGTGCGTGTGTCGCTGCGTTTCTGGATTAAAAATTCCCAAGTGATCCAATCTGTCAATTCGGACTTTCCCACTAGAATGAATAATATAATTGTCTTCCATTATAATTCCGACGTGCGTAATGACACCTTCGTCATTATCAAAAAACGCCAAATCTCCAGCTTCACTTTCCTCAATAAAACTTAGTGGTTCACCTTGCAAAGCTTGCTGCGATGCGTCGCGTTCCAATTTAAAACCATTAAGTTTGTAAACCATTTGCGTAAATCCAGAACAGTCAATTCCAAAGGGAGTTCTTCCGCCCCATAAATAAGGAGTATTCAAATAAAGAAATGCCGTATCAATAAGTTTCGATTTCTCCTGAACTTCAGTTACAGATTGACCTTCAAACACAAATTGCTCTACATTTATCGCATCTAAATCAAGAAAATTTAGAGACGATCCAAGCGGAACAGTAGTTAGTAAATGATCTTTTGCCGCAACATATTCTATCACATCTGTCGTAAGCCGATTAGATTGCCCACAAAGATTTTCAAAGTCATTCTCGTTAATTTCAAAAGATTGTTTTGCATCAATCCATCCTTCGTAACCATCAAACTGATTTTTTATTCGATGCCATTCTTTATTGGGAGACACTTCCAAAATCTGAAAGTGCTCTCCAAATAAGAGTTGCGAAACAATTTCGCTTCTATGACTAGATTCGGCACGAAGCGGAATTATGGCCAGTTTTGAAATACCAAACATTTGGGTAATTTTAAAATTTAGGCTCTTTCAATAACAATTGCAGATGCACCACCGCCACCATTACAGATAGCTGCAACACCAGTTTTCGCATTATTTTGTTTCAATACATTCAGTAATGTAACTACGATTCTAGCACCAGAACATCCTAGAGGATGACCAAGAGAAACCGCTCCACCGTTTACGTTTACTTTAGAAGCATCAAGATTTAAGATTTTAGAGTTTGCAAGTCCAACCACAGCAAAAGCTTCGTTGAATTCAAAATAATCTACATCTGTAATTGCAGTTCCCGCTTTTGCTAATGCTTTAGGCACAGCCAATGAAGGTGCAGTTGTAAATTTATTTGGTTCTTGTGCAGCATCTGCATATCCAGTAATATACGCAAGAATCGTCAATCCAAGTTCGTTCGCTTTTTCTTCGCTCATAAGTACAACCGCAGCCGCACCATCATTGATTGTCGAAGCATTTGCAGCCGTAACGGTTCCATCTTTTGTAAAAGCAGCTCTAAGCGAAGGAATTTTATCCAATTTCACATTAGTGTATTCCTCATCTTTTGTTACCATAATCGGGTCACCTTTACGTTGAGGCACCGCAACCGGAACAACTTCTTCGTCAAATTTTCCAGCGTCCCAAGCTTTTGCAGATCTATTGTAAGATTCAACCGCAAAATTATCTTGATCTTCACGAGAGAAATTGTATTCTGTAGCACAAGCATCAGCACAAACTCCCATTGCATTATTATCGTAAGCATCTACAAGACCATCTTTTTGAAGACCGTCAATCATAGTCGCAGGACCAAATTTAGTTGCATTTCTCAAGTGCATATAGTGAGGAATCATACTCATGTTTTCCATTCCACCAGCCACAACAATTTCAGCATCTCCCGCTTTAATTGCTTGAGCACCTTGCATAATTGCTTTCATACCAGAAGCACAAACCTTGTTTACTGTAGTTGCAACAACTGCTTTACTAAGACCAGCAAGAAGAGCAGCTTGTCTAGCAGGAGCTTGACCTACACCAGCTTGAACCACATTTCCCATAATTACCTCATCCACTTTTGCGTAGTCAAGATTAATTTTGTCTAGCGCACCTTTTATTGCAGCAGCACCCAATTGTGGAGCAGGAACAGTAGATAAAGCACCCATAAAACTTCCAATTGGCGTACGTGCAGCCGATACGATAACTATTTTCTTAGTATTCATTATGTGATTTTTTATTTAGTAGCTGCGAATTTAATGATTTTTAAGCAAAACAGAAAATCTAATTAAGTCCTATTAATTGCTTTTAAAATCAAGTTTTTGCTGATTTTCAAGTATAATAAGAAGTAGGCTTTCGCCAAAAAACTTCATCTTAATAAATGATGAAGGGAAAGCAAGGCAGATTGTATTTTATCAGACGTGGGGAGAGAAGGGGATTTGTGCTTTGGTTGAAG
>CBDUDY010000225.1:0-3663 GCA_965366055.1 uncultured bacterium | reverse complement strand
AGATGGGAAAGCACTTCTTTACAGCAAAATTCTCGGAAATAAAGAATAAAAAAAAACCGCAGCTGATTTAAGATTTCAGACTGCGGTTTTTTTATGAGTACTTGATTCGAATTACATATTATTAAAAATCGTAAATGACTCCTATTCCCAAAATCTGTTTCAACTGGATTTTTGCACCTCTAGAAAACTCTTCGCCATCTACTGTTTCCTTAGTTTTTATATCGTCATCGTAAACGATGTTTGTTCCTATATTCGCGCGAACATATTTATTAACTTTTAGATCAAGTTGGAGTTTCCAATCTATATCGACGTTTCCAAATTTATTTATATAGTCGGAATATAGAATTATTCTGTTTTCCAACATAATATTTTCGAAAATTTCGGTTTTATAATTACTTGAAACAAGAAACCCTAACTCCGTTTTTTGTGTTTCTCCGCGTTTGAGTAATTCGTTGGTAATTGGATCGTAAACTGCGCCTTTTACCCCGAATGCACCTCTATTGGCAAGGACTTGATCCATTACCATCGTATTTTTCATGGTGAGTGGTGAGATATATGCCGTAAAGCTTTTGTCTTTGCTAGCATATTCAGCTCCAATTCCTAGAAAAGTATAGGCTGGACTGAAAGGTTTGGAAACTGGTTTTTCAGTATTTGGGTACGAATATCCGTTTGTGAATTGCGTGCTAAAACTCAACTTTGCCGAGTAATACCAATTAGTTATAGTATCAGTTCTATATCCAAATGCAGAATTATATTGCAAGGCATCATCAGTTTTTCTGAATTCGACCCCGTCTTGCTTGTTCATACCGTACCTTATAAGCAGCTCGTTGCCCCATTTTGTGTTTTTATCTTCGTAGTTTCTTGTAAAAGTTCCTTTAAGAAGTCCAGATACGGAACTTGTACCACCTTGACTCCAATTGACAAATGCTATCTCATTGATGTCAAAGGCAATAATATTTTTGTTGGTCCAAGGAGAAACCACTTTTATCGTGTCAATTTCTATAATTTGAGAGAATGCAGTTGTCGAGAAGAGGATAAATAAAAATAAAAAACGAATAAGTTTCATAACAGAATTTAATTTTTTGCAAAAATCACGATTAAATAGTGCTTAGCAAAATATTTCTAAGACTTTTAACGTCGAGATGACACATAAATTGTTGTTCTGCTACAGTTGCATGCTCAATGAAATAATCTGGGATTCCAAGTGTCTGAATTTGAGCTTTATAATTATGAAGGTGAGCAAATTCAGATATTCCACCTCCGAAGCCACCTTTTATAGCGCCTTCTTCTAACGTGATGATAGAATCAAAATTTTGAAAGATTTCGTGAAGTAGATTTTCATCTAAAGGTTTGACGAAGGCAAAGTCATAATGAGCAAAATCTTCAGGATTATCCATTAGATTGATGGCTGCAATCATATTGTTTCCAATAAATCCGTTTGATAAAATCGCGACTTTGTTTCCCTCTTTTAGTTGATTAGCTTTTCCTATTTCTATCTCTTTCAAAGCTACTGGAAACTCAGGATTCAACCCGCGACCTTTTGGATATCTGATCGCGATAGGATTTTGCAAACCTAATTGCGCGGTATAAAGTATATTTCGAAATTCACCTTCGTTAAGCGGAGAATAAATAATCAAGTTGGGAATACATCTCAAATAGGCAATATCAAAAACTCCTTGATGGGTTGCGCCATCTTCGCCAACAAGTCCTGCGCGGTCGAGACATAAGACTACTGGAAGGTTTTGCAAAGCGATGTCGTGAATAATTTGATCGTAAGCGCGTTGCATAAAAGTGCTGTAAATAGTACAAAAAACAATCATTCCTTGTGTTGCCATTCCTGCGGCAAGAGTTACTGCGTGCTGTTCCGCTATTCCAACATCAAAAGCTCTATCTGGAAATTCTTCCATCATATATTTGAGTGAACTTCCTGTTGGCATTGCTGGAGTGATTCCGATGATTTTTTTATTTTTTCGAGCTAATTCAACTAAAGTTAAGCCAAAAACATCTTGAAACTTTGGTGGAAGATTTTGAGATTCCTGCGGAATAATTAATCCGGTCAACTTATCGAATTTTCCAGGCGCATGGTATTGCACTTGGTGCTCCTCAGCTTGTTGAAGTCCTTTTCCTTTGGTGGTAATTACGTGGAGAAATTTTGGTCCTTTTACGCTTTTTAGTCTTTGTAATTCTGAAATTAATAAAGGCAAGTCATGCCCGTCAATTGGTCCAGAGCAGTCAAAATTCAGCGACTTAATCATATTATTTTGCCGAGGATTTTTTCCTTCTTTGATGGCAGTAAAGTAATTTTTGAGTGCGCCAACACTTGGATCAATTCCGATAGCGTTGTCGTTGAGAATTACTAGCATATTTGCGTCGGTTACTCCTGCGTGGTTTAGACCTTCAAAAGCCATTCCCGAGGCAATAGAAGCGTCGCCAATGACTGCGATATGCTGTCTTTCTGTTTCACCTTTCAGTTGAGAGGCGATTGCCATTCCCAAAACTGCAGAAATCGAAGTCGAAGAATGTCCGACGCCAAAAGCATCGTAAATACTTTCGGTAATTTTCGGAAAACCAGAAATTCCGTTAAGTTGTCTATTTGAATCAAATGCATCTCTTCTGCCGGTTAAAATTTTGTGTCCATAAGCTTGATGACCAACATCCCAAACCAAAAGATCGGTTGGAGTATTACAGACATAATGAAGTGCGATTGTAAGTTCGACTACGCCGAGACTTGCGCCAAGATGTCCTTCTTTTGTGGCGACAATATCAATGATAAAAGCACGTAATTCGGCAGCTAACTCAATAAGTTGTGCCGAGTTTAAATGCCGCAAATCTGCAGGAGAATTGATGTTTTTGAGTAAATCTGTAGACATAAAACAAATGTACAACTTGAATTAGTATTTTTGTAATATGGAGAACATTTATACCGACGAATATTTTATGAAAAAAGCCTTGCAAGAAGCAGAATACGCTTTAGAAAAAGGTGAAATTCCCATTGGTGCAGTCGTAGTTGTAAACGATAGAATCATCGCAAGATCGCATAACCTCACCGAAATGCTAACCGACGTCACCGCTCACGCCGAAATGCAAGCTATCACCGCCGCTGCCAATTACCTCGGCGGAAAATATTTGAAAGAATGTGTAATGTACATTACCGTCGAGCCTTGCCAGATGTGCGCGGGTGCCTTGTATTGGAGTCAAATTACGAAAATTGTTTACGGCGCTTCTGATAATAAACGTGGATATACTTCGATGGGCGGGAAATTGCATCCAAAAACTGTGGTGGTTACTGGAGTAATGGAAGAAGAGTGTGGGAATATGATGAAGCGGTTTTTTGAGGATAAGAGGAGGTAGGGTTATTAGTGTTTTTTTATAGATTTTGATTACGCACAAACTTGTGATCCTGACGAAGGAATGATCTCATCCGGAACTAAATCAAATCTGTGGTTTTACATAAATATTTTTGGAACCATCCTTAATAATGCGTATTTGTTTACTACTTGGGCAGACTTTACTTTCGATATCTTGGCACAAGTTTGTCATTTCGAGCATAGCGAGAAATCACATAATCTAAGTAAATGTTGGTTCAATTGAGTAAGAGAAAAGTAGGATTAGTATTTTAAAATTCCACATTTAAACTAAGTAGCACCAAACGCAAAGCCAATA
>CBDUDY010000224.1:0-3671 GCA_965366055.1 uncultured bacterium | reverse complement strand
TACTTCGACTGCGCTCATACTTCGACTGCGCTCAGTATGACAGCGGTAAAATAAAATTTAGTATTTAAATTGTGTGCGTACTTCAACTTCGATCAGTAGTACAATGCTAAAATCAAGCTTAGTAGTTAAATTGTATCTGTGTAGTGATGGCTTTTGTAAAAGGATCTGCATATTTTGGGCTATTATAATTAAAATTGAAAACTAGTATTCCTTCTCAGCAGAAGCATCATAGCCCCGATTGTCGTGTAAATCCTGCAAGTGGCAAATGATATTGGGTACTGGACTGCAAGAGCGATCCGTAACGATAGCTATTGGGATCCTTTCGGCACATTGTGCGCAAGGAATTTGCGCTTGCAGATTGTAGCAGAAAGCGGGAAATAGCTCCAAAAAAAAATCCCGCTACCAATGGAGATAACGGGATTAAATATTTTTATAAATCAATTAGTGACACGTTGGATCTAAATGCTTAGAAATAGTTCCGCCGGGACAAGTTGGAAAGGTAATGACACCATTTTCACGGATTTCGAACTTGGTTAAATAGCCGTCACCATCATCATCTTTATCGAAAAAGTTTGGTAAACCGTCACCATCTGTGTCGTATAGTTCTGGATCATCACCTGGATTTGCTACCTCATCTTTGGACAAAATTCCATCACCATCATGGTCTTGGTATTTAAGTTCCATCAGTTTAAAAGTAAAAATTAAAGGTGAATATGGTGGAACATTACTTCCCATAGGTGGTTTGCCATAGTACGCCAATGCTGAAGGAACGAACAAAACTCCTGCTCCAAAATCTGTGAAATTTGTTGGAGAGGAAGGGTCTGCATTGGCATCATAAAACCCTGTTTTGAACATTGGCATAATTTCTTTCCAACCTTTTATAGCTGTATATAAATTGATCCAAGTCGGAGTTTGAATATTATTAAAATTATTCCCAGAAAGATAATTTCCTTGGTACGCAATATATAGAGAATCCATTTTTGTAGGTTGTCTATTTCCACCTTCGCGTAGATTGATGTAGTACACTTTATAATCAATTTCGCCTTGCTTTACCATCTTGAATTGCAATGGAAATTCTGACTGATTTCTGATTGAAGGTTGAGCAGAAGAGCCTATTTTAGTGAAAGTAACATCAAGATTTGGCGTTACGGTCATATAATGAGTATCGATATATTTGTCAATAGAATCCAGATCTGCGACATATTGAACTGCGAAATCCCTAAGTGGAATGTCCTCGATTTTATCGTTTTTGGAACATGATGCTATGGCAATTGCTAGTAGCAAGAAAAGTAATTTGGACAAATTCTTCATTCTTAAAGTAATTTTAAGTGCGCAAGATACAATATTGGTTTATTTTTGTAAATACTTTAACGCTCAATTTAGAAAAACAATGAGGATTGATAAATATTTATGGTGCGTGCGATACTACAAAACCAGGAGTATGGTGACAGAGGCATGCAAGAAAAACCACGTGACTGTAAATGGTCAGGTTGCGAAACCATCGAAAGAAGTTTTTGCAACGGACAAAATTACGTTTCGGAAGGATCAAATCACACGTATTATCACGGTGCTCGATGTTCCCGAAAGCAGGCTGGGCGCCAAACTTGTAGATATGTACAGGAAAGACGAAACGCCTGCCGAATCGTTTGAACATTTGGAATTACTAAAATTATCTAAGCAACATTACCGTAAAAATGGTGAAGGCCGACCGACCAAAAAAGACCGTCGTGACCTTGAGGACTATGGTGAAGAGAATAGCGAAAGCGCAACAGAAGAATAAAATTTTTAAGACAAAATATTTGTATAATGACAAAAAATATCATCCTGACGCATCAGGAAATTGAGCATAAAGCTAGGAGAATGGCTTATCAGATTTACGAAACTTTTGACGAGGAGTCGGAAATTGTAATTGCAGGGATTTCGAAGAGCGGTTATGTATTCGCTCAAATGTTGGCTGAAAAGCTAACGGACATTTCGGATATTAATGTGATAATCTGTGAAGTTTCCATTGATAAGCAAAATCCCTCCGCTCCTATTATAACATCTTTAAAACCCGAAGAATATAGTAATAAAGGCTTGGTGCTTGTTGATGACGTACTGAATTCTGGTGCAACTTTAGTTTATGGCGTTCGTCATTTTTTAGATGTTCCGCTGAAGAAATTTAAAACTGCGGTGCTTGTAGACCGTAATCACAAGAATTTTCCTGTGAAAGCTGATTTCAAAGGGATTTCTTTAAGCACTTCGTTAATGGAGCATGTACAAGTAGTATTTGAAAAGGAAGGGAATTACGCCTACTTAACTGTTTAAGTTTCTTTTTTAATAATAGTAATGTGTAGCATCAAAACTGATCAAAGATTTGTACTTGTGGATGGCATGCTTATAATGGAGCTCGTTATTGTAGAGATGTTGCATTAAAGTGATTTAGAACCACTTTAATTTTAAATATTAAATATATGTGTACTTTATCAGAACTGACTTTTAAGGAGACCTTCTTAAATAATTGGGTGATAGATTACGAGCTAGCGGGATTTAAAAAGAAAGGGAACTTCCCTGATTTCACTATTTTAGTTTTTGCTACTGTTACAATTTAGCTGAGTTGAGTATTGCTGTATTAAAATACTTTCGATATGAACACTTGCTATATTTGAGTAGAAGATTGTAATATCTTGTACTGTTAATTTTAGATTACTGAGGTGAAGAAATTTACAAGTATTCTCATCGTATATAGTAATCACAATAAATTTAATGTAGAAAGCAACTTTAAAGGGAATTTGAAGAGTTATTGTTAAAGGTTTTGCAGCTGATATTTAAATGGGAGGAGGAAAAAAAAATCTAACTATTTAAGGCAGTAATTTCTGCTACTATATTGTCCACCGATTTGCCATCTACATTTATAGTTTGTGAAGCATGCGTATAGAAATAACTTCTTTCAAAAAGATGCTTTGCAATAAATTCAGATAATTCGGCATCGGATTGATTAGCAAGAAGTGGTCTCGAATCTTTTTCTGATTTGAGACGCTCTGTTAGCGTTTCGATAGATGCTTTGAGGTAAATGGATGCAATTCCGTTTCCTTGCAGCATAAGATGATTGTTTGCATAACAAGGAGTGCCGCCTCCAAGACTTAGCACGAAAGAATCTGAATTGGCGATTAATTCTTTGAGATATTGATGTTCTAATTTTCGAAATTGAATTTCTTTATTACTTTCAAAAAGTGTTTTGATGGTTATTTTTTCGATTTGCTCGATATATTGGTCAAGATCTATGAAAGGCAGTCTGAGAGAAAGTGCCAATTTTTTTGCGATTGTTGACTTTCCGGAGCCCATATATCCTAAAAGAATAATTTTGTTCATTTAATAAATACTTAGAAGTGAGGGTGTTAAAAATACTTTTAAAAAAAAGACAAATTTAAAGCTATTTTGCTTTGAAAACTTAATAAAAGAGCCTTATATTTGCACCCGCATTGAAACAATAAAAACAATGACTCGATAGCTCAGTTGGTAGAGCACATCACTTTTAATGATGGGGTCCTGGGTTCGAGCCCCAGTCGGGTCACAAATTACTGATAAGTAAGCTTTTTAATTACGGACAAGTAACCTTTTTATTTTTTAATGCGAAGACTCGATAGCTCAGTTGGTAGAGCACATCACTTTTAATGATGGGGTCCTGGGTT
>CBDUDY010000223.1:0-3714 GCA_965366055.1 uncultured bacterium | reverse complement strand
AAAGACAGATTTTTCATAATAATCATCGAACCATTGAAAGAGCTTTTTGAGGGTTGGTATTCTAAGAATCCGAGCAGCACGAGTTTACTAAGACATTTATGATAAGTTGCCCTGGAGTAAATCTTACTGGCTGTCATAATATCTTCGCTCGATATGCGCGTAGGATTTGTGAAACGATTTATGTTCCAACATTGAAAAAGGGCCATATAAAGTGATATATGCGTGGGTAGCAATGATTCGTCTGAACGTACCTTTTCAAAAAATCCTGTAAGATGTTTGATGTAATTCATAACTTGGAATTTTAAAGTTTCGAGAAAAGGTTGATCTTAGCATTTCTACTATTAGTTTGTAGAATTTTTTCAATTGTCACGCTGTCGTAAAAGATGGTTCCTCCGATTTTGGAATAAGTAAGAGTTCCATTTATACGCAAGTTTTGAAGAGTTCCAGCTGAAACATTTAAAAGCTGCTTGACCTCATTTGACTTTAACCATCTCTGTGCTTGCTGAATTGGCTTTGCTTCGACAATTTGACGAAAGTCCTGGATAAGCTGCAGTCTGAATTCGATTAGATCGTCTTTGGTAATTAGTTCGTTTTTCATAATAAATTTGCTTAAAGGATTACAGCAAATGAAAGAAATGAAAGCAAATCAAAACAGTGACAACTACCGCTGTCATCCCTGTCACCCCCAACAAAATCAAGCATTTTCTATGAAAATAAAATGGAAATAATTGAATTTTGGTCAATTTTGACCAAAATTTAAGTAGATTTGTGTTTCAAAATGGAGTCAAGAACTCTAAAAATATTAGTAGCGAAAGTTATTTTGAGCAACAGGAAACCGGCAAAGATTCAAACAGCTCAGCATTATACACTATTCGCCCGCGCATGCGTGGGCTCGGATATTTGTGTGCTGTGGGTGCTTGCCGGTACCTCTGTTGCCAATGACTGATGTCCCACGCTGCTTTTTTATATGCATCAAGGGACTTTAAGTATAAAAAGGCAATTATGGAAAATCAAGTAGTTTTTTATAGCAATGAACTCATTGAATTTATAAAACTCAATGGCATTTCTGCTGAAGAAATAATCACAATTAATCCTGAAGAATTACTGAATTTTAATTCTTTTAATTGGAGAATTATGGCTGAGGTACTAACTATCAGTAAGTTTGAGGAGCTCCAATAACTTCTCTCTAACCGCTTGAACTGTAGAATCTTCTACACTATAAGACTTTTTACGAAGACTATCAGGAGAGATGTTTTCGCAATTTTTTGTTTTAAATCTTTCCGATATTACTCTGAAAACATCTGCTCTATTTTCATCATCAATTACATTTACTTCAATTAGCAACGTAGTGAAGTAGCTCATTTGTGCTACTGAGAATCCGGAAAGTAATTTTTTGCTATTATTTCCAAACTCATCAGCTTTATCTGTCTTTTGAGATAGGGCTTTATCTTTTAAATATTGAATTTCTTCTTTTTTCCAAGAAGTTAATTGCTCCATTACTGATGGCAAATTTGGTTTGTATTTGAGCTTTTCCTGCTTTACTTCTTGTTTTAATTTTTTAAGCGAATGTGACAGAAACTCAATTTGCTCAGCATTCGTGGCAAATGATTTCTTTTTTAATCTCATCCTTTTAATATAATATTTCAAGAAAACGAGCGCATTGAAATTTAGGAAAATCAGAAGATTTTCAACATCTCTCGCAACGATCTCTGAAGAGGAGTCAGAGCACATTTTGTAAAAATAGTTACAGTATTTCTGTCTGTAGTTAAGTTCGGTGTAGCTGTATCTTTCGTGAAATAAATTATCTATTATTTTTGAAAGAGGACGTAATACTAGTCCTTTTAAATCGGCATCTAAGTTCGACCTGGTAATAACTGCTGCTATAGTAGCTGCTTTGATCTCCATTTTTTCCTGATACCTAAATATAAAAGGAACGGAGGCAAAACTGTCAGAATTTATAAATTCAAAATATTGATTTTCTAAGAAAAATAGCAGTTTCTCGCAGTACATAAAAATGACTTTGAACGAATCAATCCGGTCAAAATTCTCCGAAATAATATAAAAGTCACCAATGCTAGAAGGTTCAATCCGCTGACACAATGTTTCTAAAAGGGCTGTAATACTGTGATGCTTCTTCCTTATAAATTGGCGGCATTCTTTAAGGTTCTTAAGTTTCGAAATCTTCGTCTTAATGAAGTATTCGATTTTTTCGTTTTCATGCCTCAAAACTAAATTGCAATATTTTATTAACTTTAGATCTACCGATTCTTTAGGAAAGTTGCAGTATACTTTAATGTATAGCGAGACGAAAGCCTTTTTTTCAAGCCAAAAATACTCAACTTCAGCATTTTCTAGTTTGAGAGTCGTTCGAATTTTTGGGAGTATAATCTCAAAGCTATGATTGCTCTTCAAGTTTAGATCCATCAGATCTGCAGCTCTAGGATGAAGACTGTGTATTTTATTTTCAATGACATAAGTGTTTTCGTCTTGAGCTACTGGAAAATGTATTGGGAAGAGTACATAATTATCGAAATAGTTCTTACTTAGATAATCATCAATTAAGGGATCTAAATTCCTTTTACAGTTTTTAATCTCGCGCACAACACTTTCGTACGTGTCCAAAATGTAGGTAGATTTCATAAGCGAACATATTAATTGGGGAGACTAATACACTTACTTAAAAGTAAGAAATAAACTATATCGTGCAACAATTAATTAGTATATCTAACTGATATTATTAATGTTATGATTTTTTCTTTTCTTCTTCTTCTTTCTTAACTGCAAATCTATTGCGTAGCATCATCATATCGTCACTAACTTTCTGATCAAGAATTTTTGCATAATGCTGTGTAGTCTTTAAACTTCTATGTCCTAGCATCTTGCTCACACTCTCGATAGGAACTCCATTTGTAAGGGTTACAGTTGTTGCAAATGTATGTCTGGCAATGTGGAAGGTCAGTTCTTTATTGATGCCGCAAACATCCGCAATCTCCTTTAAATAAGCATTCACTTTTTGATTGCTCAAAACCGGTAATAATTTGTTTTGATGCTGAACTTGTGGATGATCTTCGTATTTGATCATAATCTCTTCTGGAATCTCCAGGAGCGGAATGCGCGAAGCCGCTTCCGTTTTCTGACGATGTGTATAAATCCATTTATGGCCATCCATACCAATACTGATATTTTCTTTTGTAAGCTGCTTGACGTCGATATAGGCTAAGCCAGTAAAACAGCTAAATACAAAGATATCCCGCACCTGTTCCAAGCGTGCTGAAACAAATCTCTTTTCGTAAATGGTATTGATTTCTTCTTGAGTAAGAAACTCTCTCTCTACTTCGCGAACTTTCGCTTTGTAGTTTACAAAAGGATCCTTGTCAAGCCAGCCGTTGGCGAGACAGATTCGAATTATCTTTTTGAAGTTCTTAATGTACTTAACTGCAGTATTATTGCTGCAGTTGCGAACGCTACGCAGCCAAAATTCATAATCCGTTATAAACAAATGATCGATGGCCAGAATATCGATATCGGATTTTTTAAATTTCCACAGCATAAATTCTCGAGTATGACTCAGCGACGTTTTATAGCGCTCTAATGTTCCAGGCGCATATTCTTTTCCGACAAGTTCTTGTATTCTGTTATTGTGATCCTCAAATATAGGAATTAACGTACGAGCTCTTTCTTCTGTGCCATTTAGTTTTTCTTTGAAAGCTTCGA
>CBDUDY010000222.1:0-3727 GCA_965366055.1 uncultured bacterium | reverse complement strand
ATTCGACAAATACATCAGCAACCTGCAGAACAGAAAGTTCTCCTGTCAAAATAATTACGATACGCTAATTGATTTTTTTTAAAATAAATTCTCTATTCTTTTTTTGTATTCTAAACCATTAATCATCAGAAACATATAGGTATAAATTCTGCGGAAAATTCATCAATTAATTGGTTTTTAACTTCGCTTTAGTTTTCACTAATTCAGATGCTTTTGATTCGGATGGTTTTGCGTTAGGGATTATAGCGGAAATCCTTTTTGGGCTTTTTTAGCCCAAAAAGATTGGGAGTGGTAAGCCCGCCCGAAGGGAACGCCCAAATAAATATTTTTAACAATCAACTCTCAGCAACTAATTTCTTCGATTAGTATTATTGAATAACTTTTTTATTAGCTTTTAAAACAATGGAAATACAAGATTAAAAAAGCAGATAACATTCAACAAAAAATCAATCCATATAGTAGTTTCAAATTAATTCAATTTAAAAATTTTTGAATCTATTTGGACTAAGTAATTGCCGATAATAATTGTAATATTACCTCCAAAAACTAAAATCGATTAATTGTAATCTTTTAGGAAAAACTAAAAGCTAATCACTATAAGTTGCCGTTCGCCAACAGTTACCTATCTTCCACAAAAAATTGCAGATTTTGTTATAATGTTATAAATTAGTAGTTCCCAAAAGAGTAGCATATGTCCGAATTATACCTACAAAAAACATTCCTACAAAGTATCTTTCCACTTATTCGGTTATTCATAAGAAGAGTTACGCAAAAAGCTATCTGTCTTTTGACAATAATGCTTTTTGTGGTGCAATTTGCATCAGCACAGGTGAGTGGTAGTTTTAATTTTGAAACTAGTATGCAGGGGTGGACAACTGTTGGGTATGGAGAATTTGTTCAGACCAATACAAATGCCTGCGAAGTTGGAAATTCCACCAGAGCTAATGTTTATTACAACAGCACCAACAACCTGATTTCTCCTTTGTTAGGGACAGCAAATGGAACTCCTATTACGATGAGTTTTGACTACAAAGTTTTAGATTATTTAACTTTAGAAGCTGCACCTGGAAGTCAAGTTGACATTAAGGCGCAGTGGAGTAATAGTGTTTCTGGACCTTGGACAACAGCTTCTACAGTAAACGTTATCACATATATCCCGTCGACAAACTGTACTACAAAAACCTTAACCTTTGTTCCGCTAGCAGGACCTTTGTTTATGAGACTGCAAAATAAAGCCGTTGGGGCAAATACAGATATATACTATTACTTTGATAATATTATCTTTTCTGAGGGTGGCGCTGTAGGTTGTCCACCACCAAGTTCCATTGTTGTAGATCCAGCTACGGTAAGCGCAAACGGATTTACTTTTAGTTGGACTGCACCCACTTTCGAACCAGCTCAGGGATATCAGTATGAAATTCGAACTTCAGGCATAGCAGGATCAGGACCTGTCGGACTCGCAGCAAGTGGTGAAAAGGAGCAGGGTGTTACAATGGCCGATATTGCTGAACTTTCCCCAAATACTACTTATACCATATATTTAAGATCTAAATGTGCAACCTCAGATTTTAGTTCATGGAGTTCATCAATACCTAGAACTACACTTTGCCTTGCAGAAAACATTCCGTACATAATGCCACTAAATGCTGCGATTCTTCCGACGGCACCCAATTGTGTCACGATTGAGAATGTAAATATTGATGATAGGTTTTGGAAAACTGTTGCTCCTACGGCAGGAATAGCCGGAAAAGTATTGCATTACAATTACAACTATGCGATGCCAGCGGATGACTGGTTTTTTACACCATTGCTGAATTTGACCGCAGGAACATCTTATCGAATTAGTTTTAAATATAAAATCTCGTCCTATCAAGAGAAATTAAAAATTGCGATTGGGTCTTTGCCGACTGCTAATGAAATGACCACGACTTTGATAGATCTTACAATACCATCAACAACTACAGGTGCACAGCAACAATTTGTAGATTTCACAGTACCTAATAATGGAGAGTATAGTGTTGGTTTCCAAGCGCATTCTAATGCTAATAGTAATTTATTATATATAGGAGAAGTATCAGTAGGTTTTGGCCCGACATGTCTCGCACCTACCGCAGTTAGTGCATACAATATTGATAAAATATCGGCTACAATTAACTGGACGGCTGCGACAATCTATCCTGAAAATGGATACGTCTACGAAGTTAGAACTTCGGGAGCGGCGGGTAGCGGAGTAAATGGACTTGCAACAACCGGAACAGTAGCAGCGGGAATTACTACTATAGATCTAGATAATCTAGAACCAGAAACAGATTATAGAATTTACGTTGCGTCTAAATGCTCAGAGGAAGATCAGAGTACTTGGACTACTGCCATTAGAATAAAAACACTCTGCGATTATCTCGAATTACAAGCCGGAAACGATACCATTTGTCAAGGTTCCACCGCAACATTAGAAGCAAGTGGGGTTGACTCAGATGTCAATTGGTACGAATCACAAGACAGTTCAGGAATTATTTTTACTGGGCCACTATTTACAACGCCGGTATTACAAGCAACCACATCCTATTTTGCCCAAGCGAAAATAATAGAGGAAAATCAAGTTGTTAAAATAGGTAGTGGTGATCAGCTTGCACAAAACTACCAAAATCCATTTTATTCCGTCTGGAGTAATAATCACACTCAGCATATAATTCTCGCCAATGAAATGAGAAGTCAAGGTATGATTGAAGGTCCAGTAAATTCCGTAGCATTAGTAGTCACAAACGCAGGAACATTGCCAATGATAGGGCTTAATATTAAAGTTGGAAAAACAACTACAACAGAGCTTTCAGCATTTATAGAGAACTCCTCTTTTGTTACCATATACACTTCGCCAAGTTATATGCCCGCAGTAGGTACAAATGTATTTCAGTTTTCAGAACCTTTTATGTGGGACGGAACTTCAAATATAGTACTTGAATTTTGCCACGGAAATCCTGTTTCTTCACCAACGATGAGTAGAGCAGTACTTGCCGACGATACCGAATATTTCTCGAGTATCAAAGCAAACTTTTTTACTGCAACTGAACCTGCCGATGTATGTGCCAATTCAACTAATAATGTAACGAGTTACAATATCAGACCAGTCTTTATTTTTTCTGGTACGATTTTATGCCAAGCGCCACAGCGTACAGAAGTTGTGGCAACTGTAAATCAGGTGCAACCTATCATCGCATCGCAAACCCAAATTTTAACAGTAGATGCTTTTGAAGATGCGACCCTTGCCGATCTCGAACCTGCTGGACTTGATATTTTATGGTTTTCAACCCTCGAAGATGCCCTCACAATTACAGCCGAATTGCCAGTAAACACACCATTGCAATCCAATAGCACTTACTACGCGGTACGATTGGATAATGATTGTTATTCTTCGCCATTTGCAGTATTTGTTACGGTACAATTAGGCACAAAAACTGATAATCTGGAAAGTTTGCTTTTTTATCCAAACCCTGTAAAAGAGGAACTTACCATAGAAAGTATTCAGGAAATTTCTTCAATAAAAGTTTTTAATATGATTGGCCAAGAAGTAATGAGTTTATCGTCTCATGCTGCTACTGTTGTCGTGGATATGTCGTCACTTTCAACTGCCACATATCTGCTGCATATAAATACTGATAATGGCTCTAAAATTATAAAAGTATTTAAAAACTAAATTTTGGAAGTGAGTTAGTTGGTCTCAGCTTTTGGA
>CBDUDY010000221.1:0-3735 GCA_965366055.1 uncultured bacterium | reverse complement strand
AATATCAATCATTAAATCTGCGGTCTTTGCTAAAAGTTGTTTCCAATCTTTTTCGCCATGCATTTTTTTTAATTGTTCCGCGTAATGGGGAATTTTCTCTTCAATGATATCAGCATTTAAAAAAGAAGTTTCTTTCGATGCAATTTCAGGACTCCAATCAAATTTTGTTGCAAGAGTCGCGATTTTTGCAATCTTGTTTTTCCATTGTAATGAATGACATAAGGCGACATAACCGCCCATACTATATCCGAAAACATTCGCGTTTTCAATATTATTTTCATCAATAAATTCATCCAATTCTTCTACCAATCTTGGAATTCGCAATTCTTCATGAGAAGCATTATTTAATCCATGATCTTTGAAAAGGAGCGAATAAACTTTGTAATCCTTGGAAAGTGATTTCGACAAATAATCAAAATGAAAACTATGGCCAAGTGCGCCGTGAATCAGTATTATATTTTTCATAGCTGTTTCTCTTTTTGAATAAATCTGATTGCAGAAGGGTCGATAGCATTTGTATCCGTTTCTATACTCAAAATAAATCTGTCCGAAGTTATTCCATCAAGCAGGGATAAGTTACTCATTTCCTGTTTCGAATTGTCACTAATGAAAACGCTATTATACAATAATTTCTCTTCAGTTTCTGTAACTGTCCATAATTTGTAAACTTCTCCCTGACCTAAAACGGGAAGATTTGCTAAATCCAAAATTGCAGTTAGTTCATTATGATTATAGAAAATTGTCGCTGTAACATCTGTCGAATTATCTTCTGATTCAAGAAGATATTTTTGGGTAGTAGGAAGTATGAGTAGTTTTAAAATTGATTCATTTCGAATTCCTATTTGTCGTATAGAATCAGTTTCAACCAATAAGGCTGCTTCTTTATTTTGATTTTTAGCTTGATTTTCCATCAAACCGTAGTTTTCGTACCCTAAATAAGCTGCCGCCACTAGAAGAACTAAGCTAAAGATCCAACCTATAATTGCCGGCCAATTTGTCCTTTTCTTTTTCTCTAATTTTATAGAACTTGGTGTTTGCGCCGCAATTATCGCATCCATCATTTCAGATGATAGAGCGGGAGAAACAGCAGCAGTAAGTTCGATTATTGCCGATTCTATTTTATTTATTTCTAAATTTAGTTCGGAATCTTCAC
This sequence comes from uncultured bacterium, assembly GCA_965366055.1. Taxonomy (GTDB): domain Bacteria; phylum Bacteroidota; class Bacteroidia; order Flavobacteriales; family Flavobacteriaceae; genus Flavobacterium. The sequence continues at coordinate 2,582 of CBDUDY010000221.1, read as the reverse complement.
GACATAATTTCGAAATTTCGATATTTTCTTGCTCAGAAAGATGTCCCAAAACATACATTTCTAATTTTCCCGAAGCTATATATTCTTTAGTTGTCATATTCTAATTCTCGATAACGGCACGAAGATCATCGATACCTTGTTTGATTTGTATGAATAATTGATCCTCCGGAATCTCCAAAATTTCAGAAGTAGTGGGAATATCTTTTCCTTTAAATAACAATAAGTCCAATTGCTGAACAGATTTCGGACGTAGATTCTTTACAAATTCCTGAATTCCATACTCTTTTACAACCGAAAATTTAGAAAAATCACCTCCAATCGCATTGACAAAGTTGCGATTCTGAATAAATTCGGAATTTAAAGATGTCTGCTTCTCGCGAATAGTTTCACGACATAAACTTAACAACCAACTAAAGAAAGTCCCTTTGCGGTCACTATATTGAGCGATATTCGAGAAAATTTTCTCAAAAACTTCAAATAACGCCTCTTCTGCAATCTCCTGCTTGTCAATTGAGTGGCAGATTACGGCATACAAACTTTCGGCATAGGTGTCATATATATAATAGGAAGCCCTTTTATCGCGGCTTACAATCAGACTGAGTAGTTCGTCTAGGAGCATTATTTCTTTTTTTTGCAAATTTATCATTTCTTTTATTAGAAGCAGAAAATCATCATACATATTAAGGAGAAAGAGAAAAATGAAAATTTAAAACTACTTTAACGAAATGCAACGTACAACTTGATGAACTTTGATTACTTTAGCTTCAAATAAAATTACCATGTCTAAGTATATTTCTGTTTTTTCTCTAATGTTATTGTTTGCTACAATTGGAACAACTACATCATGTGCACAAAAATCAAATAAAGCAGCTACAACCGAAGTAACAAAAAACGTTATGAAAAATTCAATATACGACTATAAAGCAACAGACATTGATGGTAAAACTTTTGATCTTGCTTCTCTTAAAGGGAAAAAAGTGATTATTGTAAATACAGCTTCAAAATGTGGTTATACTGGTCAATACGAAGGTCTAGAGAAGTTGTATAAAGAATACGCAAAAGACGGATTGGTAATTTTAGGTTTTCCAACTAATGACTTTAATGGTCAAGAGCCTGGATCAAACAAAGAAATTGCGGCTTTTTGCACTCAAAACTACGGAGTTACTTTTCCTATGATGGAAAAAATTACTGTAAAAGGAGACGATATGAACCCAATATATCGATATCTCACTCAGAAATCTGAAAATGGACTTGAGGATTCAAAAGTCATGTGGAATTTTCAAAAATATCTGATCAACGAAAACGGACAACTTGAAAAAGTTCTTATGTCTAAAGTTGAGCCTAACGATCCAGAAATCATCAACTGGATTAAAGCATAAAGAAAACGTTCTTAACTTTCCAGCATTAATTCCATCAGTAGTAGATCGAGCCATTGGTTAAATTTATAACCAGCTTCGTGGCAAACTCCTATTTCTCTAAATCCAAATTTGCGATGAAATGCAATACTTGCTTCGTTTGAAGCATCAATTGCAGCAATCATAGTGCGCATATTTTGGATTTTAGCCTGATTGATTAATTCTGTTAAAAGCATAGATCCAACTCCTTTACCATTATTATCAGCATTGACGTAAACAGAATGTTCTACCGTAAATCTGCTTCCATACTTTTGCCGAAAGGCGCCATAAGTACCATAGCCGATTACGATTTCATTTTGCACCGCAACAAGCACAGGAAAATTTTTCTCCTGTTTTTCCAAAAACCAATTTGTGAGTTCGGCCATTGTTCTGGCATCATCATCATAAATAGCGGTCGTTTTTAGAATTGCGTAGTTGGTTATTTCCAATACGGCGTCAAGGTCAGATAATTTGCAGGCTCTAATTAATACACTCATAAGACATACTATTGATTTTGCCAAGGCGCAACGCCCGACAAAAGTTCTTTGTAAAATTAAATCTTTTCAAAGTTCTAAGACTCAAATTCATTGGTCATTTTTCTGTTTTCTTTCTAAAATTAAATTCACTCAACAATAATTTTTATTAACCATTAAGACTGAACTGTTCATGCAACATTCAAAGAAATCTTTATTACTCAATACAATTAATCCCTAAAATCATGGATGCACGAATTAAGACCAACGCTCTACTAGAGAAACTTCCGGCACATTTGCAACAATTTATCAAACCTCAAGATTATGATCTTTATACTAATATCGATCAAGCAATCTGGAGATTTGTCATGCGCCAAAATGTAAGTTATCTACCTTCTGTAGCGCATAGTTCTTATCTCGAAGGCCTGAAAAAGACAGGAATTGAAATTGATAGAATCCCAAATATGTACGGGATGAATAGGATTTTGTCCGAAATAGGATGGGCTGCAGTTGCGGTTGATGGCTTTATTCCGCCAAATGCATTTATGGAATTTCAGTCTCACCAAGTTTTAGTGATCGCCTCGGATATGCGTCAATTGGAACATATTGAATATACTCCCGCGCCAGATATTTTGCACGAAGGCGCAGGTCACGCACCTATAATTGCCAATAGAGAATATGCCGAATACTTAAAAAGATTTGGCGAAATTGGTGC
>CBDUDY010000220.1:0-3737 GCA_965366055.1 uncultured bacterium | reverse complement strand
AAAATAAAATATAGATGAAAGCATACGTTTTTCCCGGACAGGGAGCACAATTTACAGGAATGGGAAAAGACTTATATGACAATTCTCCTCTAGCGAAAGAACTTTTTGAAAAGGCAAACGAAATTCTAGGTTTTAGAATTACCGATATTATGTTTGAAGGAACTGCAGAGCAGCTAAAAGAAACGAAGGTGACACAACCTGCGATTTTCTTACATTCTGTAATTCTTGCAAAAACTCTTGGTAGTGACTTTACACCTGATATGGTTGCAGGTCATTCTTTGGGTGAATTTTCGGCTTTGGTTGCAAATGGAAGTCTTTCTTTTGAAGATGGACTTAGACTTGTATCGAAACGTGCGCTTGCAATGCAAAAAGCTTGTGAGGTAAAACCATCTACAATGGCTGCAGTTTTGGGCCTTGATGACAAAATTGTTGAGGATGTTTGTGCTTCTATTGATGGTGTTGTGGTTGCGGCGAATTACAACTGTCCTGGACAATTGGTAATTTCGGGTGAAACGACTGCGGTAGAAAAAGCTTGCGAAGCGATGAAGTCGGCTGGTGCAAAACGTGCACTTCTGCTTCCTGTTGGTGGTGCTTTCCACTCTCCAATGATGGAGCCTGCACGTGAAGAACTTGCGGCAGCGATCGAAGCAACAACATTTTCGCAAGGATCGTGTCCAGTTTACCAAAACGTGACTGCGACTGCAATAAACGACGCAAATGAAATCAAGAAAAATCTAATTACTCAATTAACTGCGCCTGTAAAATGGACTCAATCTGTGCAGCAAATGATTGCTGATGGAGCAGATTTATTCATCGAAGTTGGTCCTGGAAATGTTCTTCAAGGTCTTGTAAAGAAAATTAATAAGGAAGTTAGTACGGCGTCTGCAACTGCATAAACTCGTAGTTTTCTATAAAATAGAAACGCCTGTTATTTTTGATAACAGGCGTTTTTTATATTTATAAAGTTTGGAATTAAGAACGAATCTTTTGTTCCCATTTCCAAGCACTAGCCAAACCATCTTCTAAAGTCGATAGTGCCTTCCAACCAAGTTCTTCGTTTGCCTTATCTGTATTCGCGTAAGCTGAAGTAATATCTCCTTCTCTTCTATCCACAATTTTGTATGGCAACTTTTTACCGCTAACTTTTTCGAAAGTTTTGATTACTTCCAAAACGGTGCTTCCGGTTCCGGTACCAACATTAAAAGTTTCGACTTTTTCTTTATTTTTATTTTGAAGTAATCTCTTCATCGCAGCAACGTGCGCTTTGGCAAGATCGACCACGTGAATATAATCACGAACACAAGTTCCGTCAGATGTAGGATAATCATCGCCGTAAACTGACAGTTCTTGACGCATTCCGATTCCGGTTTGAGTGATAAACGGAACTAAATTTTGTGGAACTCCAATTGGCAATTCGCCAATATGAGCGGTTGGATGTGCTCCAATTGGATTAAAATATCGAAGCAAAATCGCATTGATATTTGAAACTCTCGCAACATCAGTAATGATTTCTTCACCTATTTGCTTGGTGTTTCCGTAAGGAGACATTGCAGTTTGGATTGAAGCATTTTCGGTAATCGGCATTTTTTCGGCTTGGCCGTAAACCGTACAAGATGAGCTAAAAATGAATTGTGCTGCTGGTTTTTTCTGTAATTCCTGCAAAACATAAATCAAAGTACTGATATTATTTTCGTAGTAAAGCAAGGGATCTTCAACGCTCTCTCCTACTGCTTTTGAAGCAGCGAAGTGAATAACCGCCGAAACATCTGAATGCTTTGTAAAGAATTGTTGCACACTTTGTTTTTCTCTCAAATCTAGTTCTTCAAAAATTGGAACGACCGAAGTAATTGCTTCAATACCATCTAAAACTTCTCGAGATGAATTGGAAAGATTGTCAATAATTACGACTTCGAAACCTTCATTTTGAAGTTCGACAACGGTGTGAGAACCGATAAATCCTAAACCTCCTGTAACAACAATTTTCATATATGGTTGAATTGAAAGATGGAACCCCTAGCCCTGATGGGAACGGCATCCTTTTTCTTTTTTTCTCAGAAAAAAGAAAAAGATACAGTGGACAGCAGGAAATAGCTCCTAATAATTATTTGAAAAATTCTAAAATACTGTCGCAAATATAGCCTATTTGTTCATCGGACAACTCAGTGTGCATAGGCAGCGAAATCACTTCTTTGACCAATTGATTGGTAACCGGAAAGTCGGATTCGTTGTAATTTGGACTAGAATATGCTTTTTGAGAATGTAGAGGAATTGGGTAATAAATCGCGCAAGGAATATCTTTGGACATTAAATGTTGCATCAAAGCGTTGCGATCCGCATCGATAATCCTAAGCGTATATTGATGAAAAACGTGACTATCTTTTTCGCCTGATATTACAGGAGTAATGATGTTTTTATGATTTGCTAGCGCTTGACTATATTTTGCCGCAGCCGCTTGACGCGCATTGCAATATTGATCAAGAAGTGGCAATTTGGCATTCAAAACTGCTGCTTGAACGCTGTCCAAACGTGAATTTACACCCACAACATCGTGGTGGTAACGCTCGTACATTCCGTGATTTACAATTCCGCGAAGTTTATGTGCTAAAGCATCGTCATTCGTAAAAATCGCACCTCCATCGCCGTAGCAACCAAGATTTTTTGAAGGGAAAAATGATGTTGAAGCTACGTGACCGATAGCGCCAGTTTTAATTTTTGTACCGTTTTCAAAAGTATAATTCGCACCGATAGCCTGCGCATTATCTTCGATAACGTACAAATTATGCTCTTTTGCAAGTTGCATAATTGCTTCCATATTTGCCGATTGACCAAAAAGGTGAACCGGAACAATCGCCTTAGTTTTTGGAGTAATTGCTTTCTTTATCGCTTCGATAGATATATTAAAAGTATCCGCATCAACATCTACAAGAACAGGAGTAAGTTGCAAAAGTGCAATAACCTCAACCGTTGCGGCAAAAGTAAAGTCGGCAGTGATTACCTCGTCGCCAGGTTTTAAATCAAGACCCATCATCGCGATTTGCAAAGCGTCAGTTCCATTTGCACACGGAATAACGTGTTTTACGTCTAGGTAATTTTCAAGATTTTTCTGAAAAGATTGGACTTGAGGGCCATTTATATATGTATTAGAATCTAAAACTTCTTGAATTGAAGTGTTTACTGCGTCTTTAATTTTATTGTACTGACCTTTAAGGTCTACCATTTGAATTTTTTCCATAGTCAAGATAATTGCGTCGCTCTAGGTATTTATGTTTTAAAAGAAACAGCGCAAAATTACGATATAATTGACGGACAGCAATAGAAATTGTGAAAACTGATGTATTTTAGCCTGACAATCGTTCTCCTATGTTTTTCCTATATAATCTTCTTATTCATTTCTCTGCGGGAATCGTGCAGATTCTATCTTTCTTTAATCCAAAAATGGCGCTTTTTGTGAATGGCCGAAAGGATGTTTTTGAGGTTTTGCAGCAATCAATTTCCAAAAATGACAAAACTATCTGGTTTCACGCGGCTTCTTTGGGCGAATATGAACAAGGTTTGCCGGTGATGGAGATGGTCAAACAGAAATATCCAAATCATAAAATCGTCCTGACCTTTTTCTCACCTTCTGGTTATGAAGTTCGCAAGAACAATTCGATTGCGGATGTTACGGTTTATTTACCTTTAGACACTTCCTCAAATTCAAAGAGATTTCTCGATCTTGTTCATCCCGAATTGGTTTT
>CBDUDY010000219.1:0-3752 GCA_965366055.1 uncultured bacterium | reverse complement strand
TTTATTTTATTTTGTATCTTTGCGCTTTGGAAATAGCTCCCTACTATTTCATGTATTATTGGTTTACAAAAAGCTAGCAATAGAGAACAAACTATGAAAGTGAAAACAATTTTGGTGTCACAACCTGAGCCTAAAGTAGAGAATTCACCCTACTTCGACCTGCAACAAAAATTAAAAGTAAAGATTGATTTTCGCTCTTTTATTCATGTTGAGGGAGTCAACGCCAAAGAAATAAGAGCGCAAAAAGTAGACCTTAACAATTACACGGCGATTATTCTAACAAGTAGAAATGCGGTAGATCACTTTTTTAGAGTGGCAGAGGAAATGCGTTTTAAAATTCCTGAAACTCTAAAATATTTCTGTCAGTCAGAAGCGGTTGCTTTTTATCTTCAGAAATATGTGGTTTACAGAAAAAGGAAGATTTATGTAGGTCAAAAAGACTTTGCAGATCTTGTACCTCTACTTAAGAAATATAAAGACGAAAAGTTTTTACTTCCTGCCTCAGAGCAATCAAGTCCTGAACCACAGGTCGTATTAAACAGCCTAAAAGTTGACTGGACTCAAGCGACCTTTTACAAAACTGTGATGAGTGACCTTTCTGATCTTGCAGATGTCTATTATGACATTATTGCATTTTTCAGCCCGACTGGTATTCGTTCTTTGTACAAAAACTTCCCAGACTTTGAACAAAACAACACTCGTATTGCTGTTTTTGGAAGCACTACACAGCGCGAAGCACTTGACTTAGGCCTGCGTGTAGATATTATGGCGCCATCGCCAGAAGCGCCATCTATGACTATGGCTTTGGAGAAATATATTCTAAAAGTGAATAAAGAATTAAAAGACAAGTAGAAAATTGAAGGAAGCACAGCCTTTCTTTAATTTTAATATTTTTAAAAAGAGCTACTTTAATCGGTAGCTCTTTTTTTATGTGTTTTAGCGATGCCTTTGTTGCGAATCTAATCAGATTCATTTTCGAAGAGATTTTTATTAAATAATATTTCAGATTGGCACTAATTTTTTTCTTCTGATTTCGAAATCTTCAAACCTTGCTCTTCTCCAACTCATCTTCAATTTATTTGTCACTTTAATTAAAAATTCTTCTAGTATTCAAAAGAACCTTTTTCTAAGATCTAGACTTGTTATAACTGTCGAGGTCCGATAAAATATCTTTGTAGTCGTCGTCCTGTATTATTGAACAGTCGTCTTGCTAGTTTCTTTCGGCGAAAGCCACTTCCTCAATCTTCTTTAATTTTTTAAAAAAAAATCGTCTTTTTAAAAACAAATCTGTTATAACTGTCGAGGTTCAATTAAATATCTTTCTAGTTATAGTCTTGTATTAATGAACAGTTGTCTTGCTGGTTTCTTTCGGCGAAAGCCATATTTTTCTTATAAATTTGCAACTCAATATCTAAATATTATTCCAACAAAAAAGAGCTACTTAAATAAGTAGCTCTTTTTCTATAAGGAAAACTGTGATTAAGCTCTTGGAGCTCCAGCCATAATTTCTTCATTTGCAAATTCTTCAAACTTCGCAAAGTTATCTTTAAATTTCTGAGCAAGCTCAACTGCTTTCTCATCATAAAGATCTTTGTCATCCCAAGTATTGCGAGGATCCAAAATTTCTTGAGGAACATTAGGACACTCAGCAGGAATATGAATTCCGAAGATTTTGTTTTCTACAAATTCTACATTGTCAAGATCTCCACCCAAAGCAGCATCGATCATGGCACGAGTGTATTTTAATTTCATTCTGCTACCTGTACCGTACGCTCCACCAGTCCAACCAGTGTTGATAAGCCAAACTTTTACACCAGCATCTTTCATTTTCTTGCTCAACATTTCAGCATATTTTGTTGGGTGCAACGGCATAAATGGCGCGCCAAAACAAGCAGAGAAGTTAGGTTGTGGCTCAGTAACTCCCGCTTCTGTACCAGCAACTTTTGCAGTATATCCAGAGATAAAGTGGTAAGCCGCTTGACCTGGAGTTAGTTTAGAAATTGGAGGCAAAATTCCGAAAGAATCTGCGGTAAGCATAAAAATGTTACGTGGATTTTCTCCTTTTGATCCTGGCTGAATATTATCGATATGATAAATTGGGTAACTTACACGAGTGTTCTGAGTGATAGAAACATCATCAAAATCAACTTCATTAGTACCTTCTTTAAATACTACGTTTTCTAGAATTGCACCTCTTTTGATTGCATCAAAAATTTCAGGCTCATTCTCTTTGCAAAGATTGATAACCTTTGCATAACAACCACCTTCAAAGTTGAATACGGTATTTTCATTAGTCCAACCGTGCTCATCGTCACCAATAAGTTTACGTTTTGGATCTGCAGAAAGAGTTGTTTTACCAGTTCCTGAAAGTCCGAAGAAAATTGCTGTATCTCCATCTTTACCAACGTTTGCACTACAATGCATTGGCAAAGCATCTTTGTCTACCGGAAGAATGAAATTTAAAGCAGAGAAAATCCCTTTTTTAATTTCACCTGTATATCCTGTTCCACCAATAAGAGCAATCTTACGTGTGAAATCTAGAATTGCAAAGTTGTGTTGTCTTGTACCATCTACAGCAGGATCTGCCATAAATGTTGGCGCACAGATCACGTGCCAGTCAGGAGCGAAACCTGCTAGTTCACTTTCTTCTGGTCTTAGAAACATATTAAAGCAAAAAAGATTTGCCCAAGGCGTTTCGTTTACCGCTCTAACATTTAGTCTGTAATTTTCGTCAGCACAAACGTAGCTGTCTCTTACATAAATATCTTTTCCATCAAGGTGCTTGATAACTTTGTCATATAAAGCATCAAATTTTGATGATTCGAAAGGAATATTTACTTTTCCCCACCAAACTTTATCTTGTGTAATGCTATCTTTTACAATAAATCGATCTAAAGGAGAACGGCCTGTAAATTCACCAGTATTAATTGCCAAAGCACCAGTCGAGCTCTCTACTCCTTGTCCCAATTTGACAGTAAGATCTTGAAGTGCTCCCGGACTCAATTGGTAATGAACATTGGAATTCTTTATTCCCAGACTTTCTAATGAGATAGATTTAGAGGTAAGATCGGTATTATCCATAATGTATGCTTTAAGTTGTGTATATGTAAAGAACGCAAAAGTAAAAATTTAATTTTAGAAATGATTTGTTTCAGAGAGAATTATGGCGCTTTCGCAGAATATCAACAAATAAAACAATCCAAGCCACGATAAGTAATAATCCTCCAATAGGCGTAATAAAACCAATTGCTTTAAAATTAATTGAATTTAATGAGTCTGTGGCAAGCAAATATATTGATCCTGAGAATAATAGAACACCTATTAGACATAAATAAAATATAGTTTTTTTGGCTTTCGCCGAAAGAATATTGGTCGCTCCAACAAACAATAGAAGAAGCGCGTGATACATCTGATATCGAACGCCTGTTTCGAAGGTGACAATCTTGTCAGCTTCCAACAAATCCTTTAATGCATGTGCACCAAAGGCTCCTAAAATAACCGATGTCATTCCCAAAATCGCCGCCGCTGCAATAATCTTTCTGTCCATTTTCTGAAATTTTCTGTTGAAAACAAATTTAGTTCTTATTGCCTAATTTAACCTAGTCTTACCTCAAAGTTTTACGGTGCGTCTAAAAAATATGCTACATTTGTGTATCAAATTTTTAAAAATGAGAAATATTTTGCTAATAGGTGCAGGCCGTTCTGCATCCTCTTTAATTCGTTACTTATTAGAAAAATCCGAGTCGGAAAAA
>CBDUDY010000218.1:0-3770 GCA_965366055.1 uncultured bacterium | reverse complement strand
TCGTAAAACTTGCCACCTTCGATCCACCATTTTCCTTGTTCAATAAAGCCGCTTTTTTCGCCATCTTCAACATAGGTAAAATCCAATTCAAAAGTTCCATCAGCCTCTCGGGTCATGGTCCAATACTTTGTTGTTCCTTGTGATTGCTGATCTTTTTCAGATCCAGTCCAAACCCCTACAAGTTGATTGTCGATTTTTTTGCCGTTACTCAAAGTTGTTAGCTGACTGCTGCATGCTGTAAATAGAATAGAAAAGATAAGCGCGCTGAAAATGGTTTTTAGAGACATATAAATGAATTAAAGTTTGTGCCAATGATACAAAATTTTTATAAACAGCGGTACTTTATTTTGGAATTGTTGCTATGACATAAATCTTAATCAATAACTAATTTTCTTGTATGACGTAAACCGCGCGAGGGATGGGAACGGCATCCTTTTGCTTTCCTTATTCGTTCTAGTTTGGCACAGCTCCTGAAAGCAAAAGATAGAGAGTACAGCCCGGCCCAAAGGGACGCGCCCAAAAAAAACTTATTTCAAAAATCAAAATTGGAAGTGCTTTAAAAGCAAAAAACCCAACAATCATGAGACTGTTGAGTTTTTGAAGTGGGGAGAGCAGGATTCGAACCTGCGAAGTTTGCACAGCAGATTTACAGTCTGCCCTCGTTGGCCGCTTGAGTATCTCCCCGGATAACTCCCGCTGTAATAGCGTCGGCAAGCGGTTGCAAATATACAGACGTTTTTTGATTATCAGCACAAAAAAAGAAGGAAATTTTGACATTTTTTCTAGTTGGCTGAGAATGAAATAAATAAAAAAATCCCCATAAAGGGGATTTTGTATTTTTGAGGTTTTTAGACTATTTAGCGCCCAATAAACTTGCAACTTTTGCTCTCAATTCAGCACCGTGAAGGTCTTTTGCAACCACAATTCCGTTTGCATCTAATACAAACATATTTGGAATTGACTTTACATTGTAAGTCGCTGCGATTGGCTCATCCCAAAATTTAAGGTTTGAAATATGTACCCAAGGAAGTCCATCAGCGGCAATTCCTTCTTTCCATTTGTCTGCAGTTTTATCCAAAGAAACACCTACGATGTTAAGACCTTGATCATGAAACTCTTTGTAAAGTGCCACTAAACTTGGATTTGCCTGACGACATGGTCCACACCAAGAAGCCCAGAAATCGATAATTGTTACTTTTCCTAATGACTCTCTTAGTGAAACCATTTTTCCTTCTGGATTAGGTGCAGAAAAGTCTGGTGCAGGCGCTCCAACAGCCACTCCTACAGAAGTTTCCATTAGTGCAGCCACTTTTTTACCTTTTGCACTATTTTTCAAACTTGAATCTAGACCATTGTAAAGAGATTTAGTTTTTGCTGCATCGGAATTAGGGTTCGATAACATTCCTTCTACAAGTAGTAGAGAAACATATGCTTTTGGGTGATCTGCCACATACTTAAGTGTAGATTGCTCCATTTCTGTCTGAATATGAGAATATTTATCTCTAAGATCGTTGATTGTTGCAGTATCTTGACTTTGCTGCGCCATCATCATTTTTTCACCGTTTGCAGTTTCAAATTGCTTTAACTTTTTTTGAATTTTCATTCCTAAAGCATTGTATTCAGAAAGCTGATCATTGTTGTAAGTTCCTGATTGTTTAGTCAGGTGCATACTATCTTTATTAATTTCGATATTAATTTTTCCGTTCTCAAGAATTACAAATGATCTTGCTTGGGTTCCTTCAAGAACTAGAGAGTAAATAGCTGGCTCAGCGATTTTACCTTCAAATTTGAATTTTCCGTTTTCAATTACTGCAGTATCTACTGCAACATTTTCCGCATCATCTTGTTTTTCTAAGATAACTTTACCATCCTGCATTCCCTTCACAGTTCCTGTTAATGAATAGGAATCTTTACTGTTGCAAGCAAAGAAAAGTGTTGAAACAGAAAGTAATAAAAAGATTTTTTTCATGTTATGAGTTGTATTAAATTTCGCTGCAAATCTATCAATTTTTCTAAAATCAACAGAATTTTATAGGTGTTTTTATACTTAATTTAGCTTATTTATCTATTGATGCAGATTGTGTTTCAACTTTTGGCAAATCTGTTTCGGAAATTGAGGAATTTCAATCTCCGATAGTCATTAAATATTTACTTTTTGCAGCCAAAATTGATCCCACTATAAATGTTCGATATCTGCCACGAAAGAGATGTATTGTGATGTTTGAAAACTTCGTTAATATTGCTACGAACATTATCCCGATGGAGGCGAATGGCATTTTTTTTAGATTATTGCTACGATTTGTTCTAGTATACGCCTGCTTTGTTTTTTCTAGTTTCGGATTGTAATTTGTAACGTAGGTTTAGAATTAAAAGAACAATTCTTTTATAAATATGAAGACAGACATTATTAAAACAAAATATCCAAATCCTTTTTTTAACTGCTTTTCATTGATAAATTTATTCAGATAGATTCCTATAAAAATTCCGACTATTGAGAAGAAGGAGAATTTCAGAAGAAAAATCCAATCTATTTCGGTTGATCCTATGTCGCCGATAAATCCTATTAGCGAATTGATGGCTATGATAAATAGTGAAGTGGCAACGGCCGTCTTCATTGGTAGTTTTGTAATGAAGACGAGCATTGGAATGAACAGAAAACCGCCGCCCGCGCCAATTAATCCTACTAGGATACCAATCAAAAAAACTTGAAACAAGGAATATACAATTTCTTTGGAAGTAGCTTCAAGCCTTTCCTCTGCAATTTTTTCCTCATTACGACTTTTCAACATAGATTTCGCAGCAAGCAACATTACTACTGCAAAAAGCACCATCAAAAACATTCCTTTGTGCAGTACAAAGCCGCCGATTGTCAAGAGAGTTTCGGGTATTGCGGGAATTACATATTTACGTGAGAGAAAAACTCCTACTAATGAAGGAAGCGCAAACATCATGGAAGTTTTAATGTCTACTAACTTATTTTTTAGATTCTGAATTGTTCCAAAAGCTGAAGTTGTCCCAACGATAAATAGCGAATAAGCTGTTGCTGTCACGGGGTTTAAAGCCATAATATAGACTAAAACTGGAACTGTGATAATCGATCCACCACCACCCATAAGTCCTAGAATCAGTCCAATAATTGTTGCGAAAATGTATCCTACTATTTCAATCATACCTTAAAATAAATCTAGGTGCAAAAATACTCAAAAGATTATAGAATGCCTTACAATTGCTGCTCGGTTATTTTTTAAGCCAAAAAAAAGTGCCCCAATTTGGGGCACTTTAAATTTTGCAAGAAAATTAAATTATTCTTGGTTGCTTACTTTTCTGTAAGGAAATGCATTAAAAATGTGACGTTTCGCAAAACGACCTGGAGAATCTGCATTCACCATTTTTTGATAAGTTGCTTTTGGCAAACTAATATATTCGTAAACACTTCCGTTAGAGAAGTTTACAACTAGTCTGCTGTTTTCATATTTGTAGTCCGAAATCGTTGCGGTAGCAACAGTTTCTGTATATTCTGGACGTAATTGCTCAATTGTAGCAGGATTGATACTTACCAATTGGTGGTATGCTTCAATAACGCTTTTACTTTTTTCTTCCGCTACATGAAGTCCATCTGCATCACCTGTAAATTTATCAGGATGACATTCTTTCATTGCGTTGCGGTAGATCGTTTTTAACTCTTTTAATTCAACCGTTTTGTCTACATTTAACAATTTACGGAATTCAACAATTTTCTTCATAAAAATGGAACGTTTATTCTTTTAAGT
>CBDUDY010000217.1:0-3827 GCA_965366055.1 uncultured bacterium | reverse complement strand
TCTGCTTGCAATTCAGATAATTCTCGTTGTTTCGAAAAGTCATTCAACAAAATTGCATTGTTGTCGGTTAGATCAATTAGATAATCGATATCTACTATTTGGGCGTGTTTTAGATTGTAATTTGTAATAGTATAATCCCAATCGATACAACTTGCAATAATCAAAAAAGCAAAAGCCACTTGAGTATTCACACGAAACAGATACCATAAATTTTGAATATTTCTAACTTTAAAAAATGTACTTATCAATCCAGCAACCGTCAAACATAAGTATACGTAAACTCCGATTCTTTTGTAAGTGAAGCCAAACGAGGTCACGTAGGCATTATTTTTAATTGCAATTAAAACGACCAAAAGAATGTTTAAGAAAATCCAAGTATAAGAAAGGTTTTTGAGATTCGAATTGTCTTTATAGAAATTAAGATTCCCACGAAAGAAATATAGAATAATGAAAATGGCAATTAGAATTGAAGCAATCAAAGCATTAATTCCGTTGTGAACTTGATTTGATAAGGTCACGGCAGATGTGCTATTATTTGATAGTAGGTACGAAATATCGGTAATGCTATAGAAAATCAGCAAAACATTGAGCAGCGCCATCAGCACAATTCCCAACTGTTGTTCTTTTTTTAAGTCTGTTTCTACGATTGGAGAAGTTGGATTTAGACGGTTTTTGGTTGTCAAGTCTATAGCTGTAGCTTTGCCTATTGTTACGGGATTTAGGATATTATTAAAAAGGAAAAAGCCCAATACCGTAAATAATATTAATTGGAAATCGATTGCGTCGAAATTTATCCTTGCAATAAAATCACTAAATATTGGATTACCATCTTTATACAAAATCATAAAAAGTATAATTACAATTAGTGGAATTCCAATCAATTTAGAGAGTTGCACAAAGTCTATATTCTGCTTCCAAGAACTTTTATCTTGGTCATCTACAGCTTCAAACTTCCTTTGAAAATAGCCTGCAATAGTGGAGTAGAGGCCATTTACAATTCGAATATAAATTGACGATTGTGATTCGGAAAAAGTTCCAATTACCACAAAGAATGCTGTGCAATTCGCAAATATTGCTAAGTCTGAATGATTAAAAAACACCATAATCGCTGTAATCAAATAAGCGCTTAAATAAATTATGGTTGATCGTAATATCAAAATATGCGGATGTAGAAAAGCTAATATTCCAGCGGTTAGAAAGCTAAAAAGAGAAAGATTCATTCCGATATCGTGTCGGTAGAAGAGAGTGCTGAAGAGAAGTGCCGCGATGATGGAGATAATTGTTTTCATATTTTAATAATTTAAAGTACTTTGAATTTCAAAGTGAATGAATAAAAAAAAGGTTGATGGTTCTATTAACTATTTCGAAATTAGGTTTTGCTGATAAGTTTTTCGAGTGCTTCGATATGCTTTTTAAATTC
Organism: uncultured bacterium; assembly: GCA_965366055.1. Lineage (GTDB taxonomy): Bacteria > Bacteroidota > Bacteroidia > Flavobacteriales > Flavobacteriaceae > Flavobacterium. Next base: position 2,407 of record CBDUDY010000217.1, on the reverse strand, counting down.
TGCTGCGCCCAATTTGGTCGTACTGTAACGAGTATTGGATTTTCTACTTATAAATTGCTTTTCAACTATAATATATTCCGCTTTTTCGAGCGCTTTTGTATGACTCGCCAAATTTCCGTCAGTAACATCCAACAGCTCTTTCAAAGTATTGAAATCTGCATATTCATTGACCATCAGCACAGACATAATGCCCAAGCGGATGCGGTGATCAAAGACTTTATTTATGTTGTTAATAATACTCATAGTACGTACTGCAAAAGCAGAAACCTCTTTTTTTAATTGTAATTTATGTCTTAAAAGATTTCACAAAAGGGAATTCTTCTATTTGAAACAATGACAAGTTAATTTAATTAATAATTCTTGTGATTATTTGAATGTAGTAAATAGCCAATAGCCTTTAGCCGTCAGCCTTCAGCCTTTAGCAATTAGTGTGCGTGTTAAAATATATATTCTTACAATACCCATTTCTACAATTGCTTAATCAACATTCTTTTTCATATCGTATTTGAAGTGCATCCAAGTGCCATAAATGATATGCAATACTCCAAAACCTAAAACCCAAAACCAAAATCCATAACCTGGCAACAGGGTTGCTAATAATCCTAAAATCAATTCAATAATTCCTAATTGTCGGATATATCCAACGCTATATTTGGAGGCATTAATAAGTGCCAATCCGTAAAAGATCAGCATCAGTCCACCAGTTTGACCGTATTTCTGATTTTTTAAAATGATCAGAATGTACAATCCGCCAGTAATTAAGGGAATTAAAAAATTTATTACTAATCTCTTTGATGATCCGTCCCAAATTTTAGCACCATCTTTTTTGGCTTTTCTTGTGGTCAAGATGATACCAGTTACAATGCTGAAAAATGCAACTAGAAACAGGTCTAAGAAAATTAAATTTATGATGTCGCCATCCAAAATAAGATAATCACGACCAGAATTTGCAACGAGATAATAAGCGACCGCGGCGCCAATCAATGCATATATTCCAGCCATTATTCCAGAAAGTCCGCTTAACGAAATAAATCTTGACGACTTATTCATCAAATTCTTAATCTCGCTGATGTCTTTTAGATAGTCTTTTGAATCCATTGTAAAGTACTTTGAATTGCAAAGTAAAATTATTTAGTTCAATCCCACAAGAGAAAGATCAGAAAAGTTTTAAACAATTAAAATCCGTCAGAAAATCTGAGGATTGATGAAGGAACTTTTGAAATTATTGCAAAACTATTTAGGTCAGCTTTTTGCCAAGTTGACATTTGATAAAAATAGGTTCGAGAAGGGAAAGAGGTAGATAAAACAAGAACTTTACCTAGCAGTACTTCTTGTTACTGCAGGTAAGTCCACTAGTTTGAAATAAGTTCGAGAAGTAAATTAAATCTTTCTGTAAGATTTTGCCGTACTTGAATTAAAAGCTCCAAAAGGCATTATGCCTGAATTGAAATTAAAAATCAAAATTTTACAATTCGTAAATAACTCTGAAGAATGAACTGAATTTATCTTTGCTTTTTGTAATTGGAAAACCTGCAACAAGGCCAATCGCCAAAGCTTCATTGATTTGAATTTTTCCTTGTGGACGCATTACCATATTAAATTTTCCGTTTACCAATTCCTTGTTGAATTCGATTCCAACAAAATGAGAGGAATTTGGAATTGCATAATCAATTGAGGTATTAAACTGCCAATCAACATTAGTATAATCTGTATTGAATCTATGTTTGAAAATTGGTCCGGCAAAAATTAGGGTATGCCAATTAGCACCAAAACGTTTTGCAGCAACAAAGAATGGGCTGTATTGCAATCCTTTGATAAGTGGCTTATCGTCCAAATCTTCAAATGCTGTGAAACCAATAATTTGCGTATAACCAATGGCTAGAGTTGTGCTATATTTTGGCGAAACATAAAATGAATATTGTGCGGACAATCGCAAATTATCAAACCTATTTTTTGGAATTTCTTTCGCATCGCTAATGCGTTTGAAGAATGAAAAATCTGTTTCTATTTCAAGACCTAATCTGTCAATAATTGCAAATTCGTATTCTGCTAATACAGCATATTCGCTATAATCTGGAGTGTTTTTGAAATCGCCGGCTAGATTAAGTTCTTTTTCTCCTTTTCGAGCACCTAGATCTCTTACTAAATCAATATAAAGCGGTTCAATATGATGGACTTTTGCTATTTTAATAGGAGCTGCTGTGGTGTCTGGGAGCTCTTGAGCATGGGTGATAGTACTGCAAACTAGCAATAATAAAAGAATTAATTTACTGCTTGTTGTTGCGTTCTTTTCCATAATTAAATCCCTAAATTATATTAGGGACTGTAAAATTAAATAGAAAGTATACTGTGTAAATTATTTTTGATAGTTTTTCTTTTAGTAGAAAATAAAATTTAACATAAACGA
>CBDUDY010000216.1:0-3829 GCA_965366055.1 uncultured bacterium | reverse complement strand
CGAAACCGCGATTCAGATTGCTTATACTAGTGATCTGAATTTTGTGGCCGAAGTTCTGTGTAAAGCTGCGAAAGAGGATTTTGAAGAACATTATCTAAATGTTTACACTTCCATATCGTTAGAGCCGGCAGTTTATTTTAGAACCAATGCGTATGCGTGGATGGAAGCTGTCGTTTCCTATCCTGTACTTCCAATGGAAACAACTCCCAGAAGAACACGTATTTTGACCGCAGCTCTGCCAATTTTGAATGCTGCGCCAGATAAGGTGAAGTTTCCTGAAGGTGTAGCGAGGTAATCTTTAAAAATAAACTATAGTTTTAAAATGCTCTGCATTTTCTTTTCGATTAAATCCCTCGAATTCTTAGACACATCGGCATCTTGCGCAAAGGATTTCCAATGCGAAATAGCATCAGCGACTTGATCAATAATTGAAACTCCATTTTTTAGTAAAAATTCGTTCGACAATTCCTTTAACTGACTTCTTCCTGGATTTTGACCTTCTCGAGCGATTGTTGTACTGTGCATTCCGTGCGAAGAGTTTGAGTAGGTCAAATCATAAGCAGGCGCTAGCTTCCAAATCCCTGCAGAATCCATTAAATAAGATATATTTTTACTGTGATCGTCGCGGTTATTCGAAAACACATTGAAAGCAGCAATTCTTAAAATTTTTTCGTGTCCAATGACGTCGCGTTCTAGTCTAAAAGTTGCGTCCATTAAATTACCATAATCCATTGTGCTATATCGAAAATTATCGTTCAGCATTCCCGCTGCAGAATGCATATGAAATCTGCCAGATTCAGTTCGGTCGAATCGTTTGGTCCCAAAAAACATTTTTCCTGATTGGGTTTCGAATAAGCGCGAATGATGCATCTCAATTCCCGCGGCTAAAGCCATTTTGTAATAAGCGTATTCTATTTGTGCAATATCGCTTCTGTCATTTGATGAAGGGAATTTTATGAGCCAATGTTCATAACCATTTGGTAAAGGTTCAATCCCGTGAATCAAATGATCTTTTTTGGGATTGTATCCAACGAGAATTTTAGGTCTAGCTCCACCAGAAGAACCACCCATTTCATATAATTGATCGATTGCAAAAGAACTTTCTCCATGAAGAACAACCGCCATTTCTGCGGCAATAGCATCTAGTTCGATTTGGAAATCTTCTTGAAATGAAGTTTCAATTTCTGGTCGATAAAGCAATGCACCCATTCCTCGCGAACCAACATAAGACAATCTCTGCAGAGGACTAATATCCTGCATCAAAATCCCTTGAGCGGCCAATGTTCGGTCTAACAATAAACGACCCCAACCATCAGGCAAAGAATCAGAAAACACTCCAAACAATCCTTCAAATGGCTGTATTGAAGCAGTATAAATTGTGTCGCTTAGAGGTAAATGGAAAGGAGAAATGGCAAGACCTGTTTTAATAAAATCGGTAGAATACTTAAAATAAAGTCCTTTACCTTCCTTTATCAGTTCACCCACTTGCTTTTCTGAATCACCAAAGTCAATGGAAACAATAATTTTTTCTATGGATTTCATTGCTATCGAGTTTTGGTGCTAAATAACTTTTCTACATTTTTTAAATCCTCGTTAATCATAAATACAGATGTGAAATCTTCAAGACGATTAAAGAAGTAAGCAATCTTTAATAAAGATTCTAATGAAATTTGACCCGTTGTTTCGAACCGCTTGATACTGCCAAAAGAGACTCCAGATCTTTTAGAAAGTTCGAGTTGAGATACACCGTTTTGTTTGCGCAATTGCTGAGTTTTTGCAACTAGTTCTTGCATCACTTGACGTGACGTTTTTGTAATACTGTATTGCGACATAATAGATAATATAATATACAAATATACTGTATTATGGCTGAAATAGCCACTATAGTATACATTGAAAATGTATTCATTATATATCAATTGGTGTTTAAGCGTAAGTATTCGAGAAGTATTATATGATTTGCTTCGAACTTTCTCGCTTTGCTCAGGTCTCTTTCATCGATCTGAACATTTATATGTGAAATTTAGAGAGAATAGATTTCTCATTCAAGCACAAAACCAGGCAAGATTTTAGCTACATTCGTTAATTATAATCTTAACTTGAATTCCATTTTCAATAATTTCTCGAAAACTCTATGAAGAAGATTCTAATTTTATCTGCCGCACTTTTTTGCTATGCTATTACTTACGGACAAACTTTGAAGTCTGAAAATATTGATTTTACAAAAATCGAAACTTTTGATAATTTAAAAGACTCTACCACTTATTCCTTGGACAAAGAATCACTTTTGAAGTTGATTGCTGCAGGTGATAAGAAATTCACACTTGTGTTAACTTACGGATTTTGGTGTAGCCCTTGTAATGAATATTTACCAAAATTATTAAAGTTCATTTCCAAAAACAAGCCTGATTTACAGTTAGTCATTGCAAATCTTGAACCTGACGATAGTAATAGACTTCTATTAAATAAATATGCTCTCGAGCGAAAACACAACTATACGAAAGCTAACTTTATGATCAGTGAAAAGTATGGAAGAAGAAAATGGAAAAAGTCCGATCCATTTTTAATTGAATTGGTAGGAAAAGAACGTCTTACCAAAACTATGGGTGCAATGTCACAGCACGTTCTTTTTAAGGGACAAGAAGTGGTTTACTTATCTGATTATACTTTGTCTGATGAAACAATTCTTTCTGATTTAGAAAGGATTATGAAATAAAACCGCCCATCCCTAGCCCAGATTGCAGCGAAAATCCCGCAGGCAAGAAAACTATTTTTTGCTGACACAGAAGAGCGACCAACGGAAGCTCCTTATGTGGCATTGCAAAAAAAGTTTTGTGCCGAGGAATTGAAGTGCAAAGCTGGATTAGCTCCAAAAAAAAGCAAAAAAAAATGCCTAACATCTCTGCTAGGCATTTTCTATAAAAAGTAATCTGTCGTTTAGTCTACTAGAACGATGATTTTATTATTGTTCATTTCGATTGTTCCCGATCCGATTGCAAAAGTGAAATTCGTTGGAGTCACTTTTGTAATGCTTGGTTCCAATTCTTGTACGTACTCGACATTAAGAACTACCACATCTACAATACCTTCTGTAAGTGTAGAAACTATGGGTGCGTGGTTGTTAAGGATCTGAAAGCTACCATCAATTCCCGGCAATTTTACCGAACTAACCGCACCTTTAAACAAAGTTGCTTCTGGAGATATTATTTCTAAAGTCATAATTTTCTTTACTTAAAATTAGGCTGCTATTAAGCTTCTGCCAACATTTTTTCTCCTGCTTCGATTGCTTCTTCAATTGTTCCTTTAAGGTTGAAAGCAGATTCTGGCAAGTGGTCAAGTTCTCCATCAATGATCATATTAAATCCTTTGATGGTATCTTTAATGTCTACAAGAACTCCTTTTAATCCTGTAAATTGCTCTGCAACGTGGAACGGCTGAGACAAGAAACGTTGTACACGACGTGCTCTAGATACAGCAAGTTTGTCTTCTTCAGACAATTCTTCCAATCCTAGAATCGCGATGATATCTTGAAGTTGTTTGTATTTTTGTAGAATTTCTTTTACTCTTTGTGCACAGTCGTAGTGCTCATTTCCTAAAATTTCTGGCGTAAGGATTCTAGAAGTTGAATCTAGAGGATCTACCGCTGGGTAAATTCCAAGCTCAGCAATTTTACGAGACAATACCGTTGTTGCATCAAGGTGGGCAAATGTTGTTGCCGGTGCCGGGTCAGTTAAATCATCCGCAGGAACGTAAACCGCCTGTACTGATGTAATTGATCCTTTGTTTGTAGAAGTAATACGTTCTTGCATCGCACCCATTTCTGTTGCCA
>CBDUDY010000215.1:0-3848 GCA_965366055.1 uncultured bacterium | reverse complement strand
TATACAATATACTTTTTACAGTATAAACTATACATTTGACAGCCAAATGCTAAGATCTTTATTTTTTAAATAAATCTCTACTGGTCTGACGCTTTCTGGTATCAGCAGCTAACCGCTGATAGCTACTAACTAATAGCTAACAGCTAAAAGAAAAACCGCTCACCGTTAATAAAACCATATGAGTAATTCGCCACAAGAAGAAGAATGGTTATTTGAGATTACGCCCAAAAATAAGTTTCTGACGCTGAATCTTAAGGAGATTTGGCAGTACAGAGATTTGTTGATGCTTTTTGTAAAGCGTGATGTTGTGACAGTTTATAAACAGACGATTTTGGGACCACTTTGGTACTTGATTCAACCGTTATTTACATCAATCATTTTTACAATTATCTTTAATAACGTAGCAGGAATCGATACTGGATCGGTACCGCCGTTCTTATTCAACCTAGCCGGAATTACAATTTGGAACTATTTTACCGCCTGTCTCAACGACACCTCAGATACTTTTAAGAAGAATGCCGCTATTTTCGGGAAAGTATACTTTCCCCGAGTTATTATGCCGTTGTCTGTGGTGGTATCTAATTTATTGAAATTCGGAATTCAATTCTCCATCTTTATTGCCTTTTATATCTACTACTATTTTCAGGGAGCAGCAGTAAGTCTAAATGGCTCGGCAGTATTTTTTCCGATTCTCGTTGCAATGATGGGAGTTTTAGGTCTAGGATTGGGAATGATTATTTCTTCTCTAGTAACCAAATACCGTGATTTTACTTATTTAATCGGATTTGGCGTGCAGCTGCTGATGTATCTTTCCGCCGTAATGTATCCGATGGCATTACTAAAAGAAAAACTTCCCAAATACGGTTGGTTAGTCGATTTTAATCCGCTCGCATATATTGTAGAAACCACTAGATATATGCTTCTTGACGCTGGTGAAATCTCCATCGTCGGATTGACAATAACTTTTATAGTTACAATTTTGATATTTATTGGAGGACTTTTGATATTCAATAAGACTGAGAAAAGTTTTATTGATACGGTTTAAGGGAAGCTTTCAGCTTCTAGAAAATCGTGAAACTTTGTGCACCATAAGCACTTAGTATTCGAAGCATAATATAGCAATATATGGCACTTTTTAGAACTGTTTTTTTATAAATAAATCCTTCAATTTGCCGTGTTTTAGATAGAAATGCTATTTATGAAGTTATTATAATACTTAACAATTGTATTAAAATTTCCAATTTTCAGATAATCAGGCTTGTGCGCACTAACTTCAAACCTGCGTTATCTCGACACAATTATTTAATAGGAAGTGGATCAAGGCTAGATATGATGCCACCTCAATAAAGAAATTTTTGTAATTCTTGAGAAAACACAAAGAAGCAAAATCATCAACAAAAATCACTCCTGACCTTCCTTTCCTTTATATTGTATGGGTGCGACGATCCTAAACACCGCATTTAGTTTTGGCTCTTCGCCAAAATAAGCAACGTCCTGCTCACCGATTTTAATGGCACCTATTCTACCGATAGAGATTAGAGAACGATGATTTTCGGCACCGATATGAAAATCGACTTGTGAGACAAATTGAAAGATGTAGTCGAGCATTAATTTTTTTACTTCACGGTTGAAACCTTTTCCCCAATGTGAAACTTTAAAAAATGTATAGCCAATCAAGATACTTTTTCGCGCTTCGTCATAATCGTAAAAGCGTGTGCTTCCAATGACTTCCGAAGTATGCTTGTCGATAATTTTAAAAGCTCCTCCACTTTTTATGGCTCCTTCAAAGAAATTTTTAAAGGTTGCTCTCTTCCATCGGTCTTTATTGGGATGTTGTTCCCATATTGCAGGATCGGAAGCAGCATTGTACAATTCTTCAAAATCGTCTTCTTGCAGAGGTGTGAGAATTATATAATCGGATTCGAGTTGGGGTTGGAGGTTGATCATTTTTTAGGAGTGGAGCTATCAGCCATCAGCTATCAGCCTTCAGCTTTTTATTTACGTTATTTGAGGCGTTTTTTTTATTTGAAAGAAGCTTCCTTTTAAGAATGCTTTTTTTAAATAGATTTAAAAATACTACTTATATTTTGGAATTGAGAATGGCGAGGGAAAGATAATAAGAGCAATTAGTTACTTTTAATAACCTTTCTCGTCTCATTGTTTTGGAATCATAATAACATTCTATGGTTGTTTTTGATTTAATACTCCAATCATCAATTCTGATTTAAATGAGAAATTCTGGCGTGACAAATTTGAATATAAATTGTTAGCTGTACTGTTAATTACCAAATGTTGAAAGCTGTCAGCTATTAGCCAGCAGCTATTAGCCATCAGCGATCAGCGATCAGCCTTTCGCTTTTTGTTTTTGGGTTTAAGTACATTTTTTCTTTGAGAGATGATTTTTTTTTGATGCTCATTTCAAGCAGTATATAATAGCAAAATTATCAATTCTAGTATAATCAAGGAGATTCTGCTGTGGCAAATTTCAATATAAAATGTCAAGTAGAATCTTAAACAATAAGTGCTGAATGCTGCTTGCTAAAAACTGTCAGCTAAACTAGCGTTTCAAAGTTTTACCAATTTCCAGTTATTTTATTTTGGTTATAGCCTTTGTGGAAGTGTACGAGAGAAATCTAATCCGTATATTTGGAGCTGATTTCTACACTATAAATTTCTTTTTGATGATTAATGTTACTAAAACTTTTTTTCCGCCAATTGAAGAGTATAATGCGCAAGTTGCGAGGATTTGGAAAAACCAATGGCTCACAAATCGTGGAGAATTGGTATTGGAATTGGAGCAAAAACTAAAGGATTACTTAGATGTTTCGAATATTACAATTACTAACAACGGAACGATTCCGCTGCAAATTGCCCTGAAAATTCTTGGTAATCAAGGCGAAATTATTACCACTCCTTTCAGTTATGTCGCTACTTCGGCGGCAATTGTTTGGGAGAATTGCACCCCAATTTTTGTGGATATTGATCCTGAACATCTCACGATTGACGAAACGAAAATTGAAGCGGCCATTACCCCAAAAACGACTGCAATTCTTGCTACGCACGTGTTTGGAAATCCTTGTAATATCGAGGCGATTGAGCAGATTGCACAAAAACACGGCTTGAAAGTTATTTACGATGCGGCGCACGCTTTTGGAATTAAATACCAAGGGAAATCAATTTTTGAATTCGGAGATGTGAGTACTTGTAGCTTTCATGCAACCAAATTATTTCATACAGGAGAAGGCGGAGCAATGTTCGCGAATGATGAAAAATTGCGTCATCATCTTTATTATAGTCACAATTTTGGACATAATGGACCCCTTGATTTTCATGGTTTGGGAATCAACGGAAAAATTTCGGAATTGCAAGGCGCGATGGGTCTTGCGGTGTTTCCGTACATGGGCCAAATTCTACAAGGTCGAAAAGACGTTGTTGACTATTACAACTGCCACTTAGATTTTGATATCCTTCAAGGCATGCGCATTCGAGAAAATACGGAGTGGAATTATAGCTATTATCCGGTGATATTTGAGAATGAGACGCAGTTATTAAAAGTTCAGAAAGCATTAAACGATGAGCAGATTTTCCCAAGACGCTATTTTTACCCATCGCTCAACAAAATTGACTACGTAAAAGGGCAAGAAATGCCGGTTTCTGAAGATATCGCAGCGAGAATTCTTTGTCTGCCTCTTTATAAAGGACTTCAAGAGAATGAAGTGCAGAGGATAGTTGAAGTGATAAATGTGAATTTGTAACATGCAAGTGGGAAAGTAGAGGTTAGATCATAGAAAAACCTCTATTTTTCATTAAAGTCTGTAAGTTTTGTGAAAATAGAATTGTTTCGAAGA
>CBDUDY010000214.1:0-3930 GCA_965366055.1 uncultured bacterium | reverse complement strand
TGAGGCATTGCACCTTCATGGAGTTTTGGAATTTCTCCTGCTTCAAAAACAGAAAGATTCTCTTCTGCCGAGTTTCCTTCAGGAACAATATCTGCAGGTAAATTTGGAAGAGTATATAATTCTTGTTGTAATTCGTTTGCTACTTCATCACTTATTTGCGCAAGCTCTTTACTTCTATCTCTTAACTGAACTGTTTTGGCCTTTAAGATTTCTGCTTTTGCTTTTTCGCCAGATTTCATCATTGCACCAATATCTTTTGATAGCAAATTTGATTCGGCTAACACATTGTCAAGTTCAACTTGCGTACTTCTACGTTTTTCATCAAGCTCAATAATTCTTGTCACCGTGGAAGTGGCATCGATATGTCTTTTGGCCAAAGCCTTAATTACCTGCTCTTTGTTTTCTCTGATAAACGCTGTTTGTAACATAAGTTATAAAATTTAAGTAAGACCGCAAATTTAGTCAAATGTTTAATATAAATTTTGCCGAAAGGAGAATGTTATAAGAATAATTTTCTAAGATTATAACTACCGATTTCTAAGATTAATATGTAATTAACTAAGAATAATTGTCATTTATCTATATTTGTAATCCAAACTTTAAAAAAATGAAAATTAAATTACTTTTTGTCTGCTTATTACCAATGTTATCGTGCCTAGCACAAGTGCCTTATAGGGAAGCTTCGATCGCCGAATCTGAAATGAAAGCAAATAGCAAAACAATGAATATTGTAAGCAATCCCAATACGGCCAACTATGATTTGACGTATCAGAAATTAGAATTTACGGTCAATCCATTAGTTGTAGCTCCATATATTGCTGGAAAAGTAACCTCAACTTTTACTGCTCTATCAGATATGACAACTGTAACTTTTGATTTGGCGAAAGCTTTAACTGTAAGTAGCGTAAAAAGAAATAACCAACCTCTTACATACACTCAAAATATCTCAAACGAACTTGTAATTAATCTAGGCACGGCTGTAAACACAGGAACAAGTGCAACTGTAGAAATTACTTATGCAGGAAATGCACCTCAAGGTCAAGAAGCTTTTACGAGAACTACTCACAGCGGAACACCAATAATTTTCACATTATCGGAGCCATTTGGATCTAGTGACTGGTGGCCTTGCAAACAAGATCTTACAGACAAAGTAGATTCTATCGACGTTTATATCACTGCCCCAACACAATTTACAAGTGTATCAAATGGATTAGAAATGGGACAGTCCATCAATGGAAATAGCAAAACGACTCATTTCAAACATAATTATCCTATTCCTGCATATCTCGTTGCGATCGCAGTTACCGATTATATTATACTTGAAGAAGAAGCTGGAACGGCACCTAATACTTTTCCAATCATCAATTATATCTATCCTGAATCTTTAGACTTTGTAGAAAGTCAATTGGAAGTAACCGTTCCGATTATGGATTTATTCGAATCCCTATTTCAGACCTATCCGTACTCCACCGAAAAATATGGCCACGCGCAATTTGCCTGGGGAGGTGGTATGGAGCACACAACTGTTTCTTTTATGGGTGGATTCAGTAGAGGTTTGATTGCACACGAAATGGCACATCAATGGTTTGGTGATAAAGTTACATGTGGTTCATGGCGTGACATCTGGCTCAACGAAGGTTTTGCCGTATATCTCGCTGGACTTGTAATCGAAGATCAAGATGGCGATTCTGCCTACAGAAGTTACAAACAAAGCGAAATTGACTTTATAACTTATTATTCTGGGGGAGCTGTTTACCTTACAGAAGCAGAAGCAGAAAATTCAGATCGTATCTTCAGCAGCAGATTGACATATAGCAAAGGCGGAATGGTAGTAAATATGCTAAAACTGAAGCTGGGACAAGAAGCATTTCTGCTTGGGGTAAATAATTACTTAAACGATCCAGCATTAGCGTATAAAACAGCTTTAACACCTCAACTGAAAGAGCACTTAGAAGTAGCAAGCGGAATGGATCTAACAGAGTTTTTTAATGATTGGGTTTACAATCAAGGATATCCAAGTTATACAATATCGGCTTATAACGAATCAGCAGGTCAAGTAAAAGTTAAAATCAACCAGACGCAGTCGCATCCTTCGGTGGACTTTTTCGAAATGCCAGTACCTGTTCGTTTAAGAGGAAGTAATGGACAGCAACTAGATGTTGTTTTGGACAATACCTTTAATGGCGAGTATTTTACTGTAAACTGCCCTTTTGCAATCTCTAGTATTGAATTTGATCCAAATCGTGATATTATCTCTTTAGATAATTCAGCTTTCTTGGACAATCAACAATTTAATAAAATTACCGGTGTAAAATTATATCCAAATCCTGCTGTCAATGCACTGTATTCTTCCTTAGAAAATGATGTCCAAATTGTAAAAGCAACTTTCAGAAATGTCCTTGGTCAAGTTGTAATGCAGAGTAACAATGATAATAGTTGGAATGTGTCAACCCTATCTGCCGGAGTACATTTCATTACAATCGAAACTACTCAGGGAATCGCAACCCTAAAGTTTGTAAAACAATAATCTTTTTTTAAATTCTATTCAAAACTGCGTCAGAGACATTTCTTTGACGCAGTTTTTTTAATTTATAGATAGCAGGTCAACCAAATAAAAGATTAACAAGCTTTTATAAGCGCAGAATAATCAAACTCACAAAATTCAAACATAAAACCTTACTTTTGTGCGTTAAAACTTCGAAATAACCCTTATGGACATACTTATTAAACTCGCTCAGTTTCTGCTGAGTTTATCGTTACTTATTGTACTTCACGAACTTGGACATTTTATTCCTGCTAAGTTATTTAAGACAAGAGTTGAAAAATTTTACTTGTTTTTTGATGTGAAATTTTCACTTATCAAGAAAAAAATCGGAGACACAGAATACGGAATTGGATGGCTTCCGCTTGGTGGTTATGTGAAAATTGCCGGAATGATAGACGAAAGTATGGACAAAGAGCAAATGGCTCTACCTCCACAACCATGGGAATTTCGATCTAAACCAGCGTGGCAACGTCTTATCATCATGCTGGGCGGAGTTACAGTCAACTTCGTTTTGGCATTTATCATCTACATAGGTTTAGCTTTTGCTTATGGTGATCTGTATATCGCGAACAAAGATTTGAATGACGGAGTTTGGATTACAAACCCTGTTGTCGAAAAACTAGGCTTGCATACGGGTGACAAAATTGTTTCGGTAGATGGCGTAGAAGTAAATCAGTTCCATCAGCTCAATGAGAAGATCATAATGGGTCGAGAAATCGTTGTGGACCGCAAAGGCGAGCAGAAAACGATCGAAATGCCTATTAATTTCATTGATCAATTGATGCAAGGAAAAAAGGTATCTGTTGTTGAGCTAAGAGTTCCCTTCATCATTATAGGATTGCAAGATGGTTCGCCAAATGATAAAATATTGCAAATAGGCGATCAAGTAGAGTCTATCAACGGTGTGGCGACTCCTTATGCCGACGAAGTAATGACCGAAATCGAAACTTTGAAAGGGAAAACTGTTCCAGCAATTGTAAAACGCGACGGAAAATCTACTACTGTCAACTTGGTAATTAATCCAGAAGGAAAGCTTGGAACTGGTTATGCGCCTAGATTAAAGTATTCTGATTTAGAGAAAATGGGCTTGTACAAAGTTAATCGCACCCAATTTGGACTATTAGAATCGATCCCTTTTGGAATCGAAAAAGGAAAGAATCAATTGTTCGGATATGGAAAACAACTTAAAATGATTGCCAATCCAGATACTGGAGCTTACAAAGGTGTCGGAGGATTTAAAGCAATTTACGATATTTTTCCAGCAGTTTGGAGCTGGGAAGCCTTCTGGACAATTACTGCTTTGCTATCAATTATGCTTGGTGTTATGAATTTATTGCCAATTCCGGCACTTGATGGAGGTCACGTAATGTTTTTATTATACGAAA
>CBDUDY010000213.1:0-3954 GCA_965366055.1 uncultured bacterium | reverse complement strand
TCCTATATTATTGACCATAAAGTAAAAGCGGTTTTTATCGAAAGTTCTGTACCAAGACGGACTGTGGAAGCTTTGCAAGCAGCGGTAAATTCAAAAAATCACAATGTTGTAATTGGTGGAACTTTATTTTCTGATGCTCTGGGAAATCCTGGAACTCCAGAAGGAACTTACATCGGAATGTTTAAATTTAATGTCCATACTATCGTTAGCTCTTTAAAATAATGGAAAAAATAGCAGTTAAAGTAGACGATCTTACGGTAGCGTATAATTACAAACCTGTACTTTGGGACATCGATTTGCAGATTCCCGAGGGAGTTTTGATGGCGATTGTTGGTCCAAATGGTGCTGGAAAATCAACTCTAATTAAAGCAATCTTGGGAATTCTAACTCCGATTGCGGGAAGTGTTTCCATTTTTGGAAAACCATATAAATCACAAAGACAGAAAGTAGCTTACGTTCCTCAAAAGGGAACAGTAGATTGGGATTTTCCAACCACCGCGCTAGATGTGGTGATGATGGGAACTTACGGAAGTCTGGGCTGGATAAAACGTCCGGGCGAAAAAGAGAAGAAATTATCCCTTGAAGCACTTGAGAAAGTTGGAATGTTATCCTTTAGAGATCGACAGATTTCGCAGCTTTCGGGAGGTCAACAACAGCGAATTTTTTTAGCGCGAGCACTTGTTCAAGATGCGGAAATCTACTTTATGGACGAACCTTTTCAAGGAGTTGACGCGACGACCGAAGTGGCAATTATCAATATCCTGAAAGAACTCCGCAAAGCCAATAAAACCGTGATTGTGGTGCACCATGATTTGCAAACAGTTCCTGAGTATTTTGATTGGGTAACCTTTCTAAATGTAAAAAAAATCGCGACCGGTCCAGTCAAAGACATCTTTAATGACGAAAATCTTACTAAGACCTACGGAATAAATTATAAGGTAAGTATTCAGAAATAATATGGATATAATTGAATACATAAAGCTCGTTTTTAGCGATTATACGCTTCGCACCATTACTTTAGGAACCGCGGTTTTGGGTGCTGTCACGGGAATGTTGGGAAGTTTTGCCGTTTTGCGCAAGCAAAGTTTGCTGGGCGATGCTATTTCGCACGCTGCCTTGCCGGGAATTGCTATTGCGTTTCTTATTACAGGCTCCAAAGACACAAATGTTCTTTTGATTGGCGCTTTGATCAGCGGACTTCTCGGAACTTTTTGGATTAGGGGAATTACGAGCAAAACACATTTAAAATCAGATACTGCTTTAGGATTGATTCTATCGGTATTTTTTGGCTTCGGAATGCTATTGCTCACCTTTATTCAGAAGCAACCAAATGCTAATCAGGCTGGATTGGACAAATACCTTTTTGGACAGGCAGCAACTTTGGTAGAAAGTGATGTATGGTTAATGAGTATTGTTACAGGATTGTGTCTTGTCGTTTTGCTTGTCTTTTGGAAAGAATTTAAAATTCTGCTTTTTGATAAAGATTACGCACATACTTTGGGATTCAACACCAAGTTTATCGACATATTAATTACCAGTTTTATAGTGCTTGCAATTGTTTTAGGATTGCAAACTGTTGGAGTCGTGTTGATGAGCGCAATGCTTTTGGCTCCAGCCGCTGCAGCACGTCAATGGACAAATAGCCTGAGCACAATGGTTTTTCTAGCCGCGGTTTTGGGCGCGAGTGCGGGCGTTTTTGGAACCGCAATTAGCTCTACTCAAAACAATCTATCTACTGGACCCGTTATCGTTTTGGTAGCTTCGATTTTTGTATTATTCTCCTTTATTTTTTCGCCAAAACGTGGGCTTTTATTTCGACAAATCAGATTGATTAACAATCGAAATGATTTAGAACTACAAAAAACCTTGACATTTATGTATCATATTGTCGAAGATCACGAAGATGTCTCACGTCCACATGCTATCAAGATGTTGAATAATTTTCAGGGCTATAGCCGAAAAAGCTTAAAGCAATTAGTCAGTAAAAATTACGTGACTTTGCAGGGAAATATGTGGAGTTTGACTCATCAAGGAGTCGAAGCAGCCAAAAACATGTACAATCAAAATTTAAAGGATGACTAACGCACAATTAGAAATACAGCTCATAGCAAGTTTAGTTGCGATTGCCTGCGCGATTCCTGGAACTTTTTTGGTGCTTCGAAAAATGGCGATGATTAGTGACGCAATTAGCCACTCAATCTTGCCCGGAATTGTTATTGGATTTTTTATCACCCAAGATTTGAATTCTCCATTGCTGATTTTACTAGCTGCTTTGACCGGAGTATTGACTGTAGTTTTGGTGGAGAAAATTCAACAAACAAAGTTAGTGAAGGAAGACACGGCAATTGGATTAGTTTTTCCTGCGCTCTTTAGTATCGGCGTGATTATGATTGCCAAATACGCAAATGACGTACATCTCGATATAGATGCAGTGCTTTTGGGAGAGTTAGCTTTTACACCTTTTGACCGCATTTATTACAACGAGATCGACCTCGGTCCTAAATCATTATGGGTTATCGGAATTATTTTAGTTATTACATTAGGACTTTTGATAGCCTTCTTTAAAGAGTTAAAAATCAGCACTTTTGACGCTGGACTTGCAACATCTTTAGGCTTTACGCCAGCGGTAATTCACTACGGTTTGATGAGCGTTGCTTCCGTTACTACGGTGGGCGCTTTTGATGCAGTAGGTGCGATTTTGGTGGTCGCGCTGATGATTGCTCCAGCCGCTTCCGCGTATTTATTAACTACTAATCTAATCAAAATGATTGCCCTCGCCTGCTTTTTTGGCGTCTTTTCTGCAATTGCAGGATATTGGATGGCAAACTATTTTGACGCATCGATTGCGGGAAGTATAGCGACGATGTTGGGAATTGTATTCTTGATTGTGTACTTACTTGCGCCGAGTAAAGGCTTGATTTCAGTATTATACCGGGAGAAACAGCAGAAGATTGAAATCTCATTAATTACCTTTATTCTCCATCTTAAAAATCATACCGAAACTCGCGAGCGCCACGTAAATCACTTAAACGAGCATATCAACTGGCATAAAGTTCGTAGCAAAGCGGTGTTGAATTTGGCACTCAAAAACAACTTGATTACCATCAGCAACGACATCGTTTCCTTGACCGAGAAGGGCGATGAATTCACCAGCAAAGCCATCAATTATATCATCACAAACGAAGATTCTCTAATCGAAGATATGAAGGACGACTTTTTCCTTTTTAGAGGTTAAATTTTTAAATTCACGTTTGTTTTTTTGGGGTGCCTTATTTCCTATTTTTAAGGAGCAGGAAATAGGTCGGGCTTTCCGCTGTATCTATTTTATGAGCTTTGCATCCGCAAGCTCATAAAATAGGATGCCGCTACAAATGAAATTCATCGAATTCCTATGTAAATTTTAATGGATGAGATAATCCCTCACACGGTTCTTACAAATGAAGTTTTTCATAAACATGATTATTGAGTGTAAGTGTTTGTTTCTGAGGTTAACTTGGAGTTTGAAGCGAGAATTGCGCATTTGCTACTGCTAACACCCCGCCCTTCGGGCACCCCTCTTAAAAAGAGGGGGATGAAAACTTGCTGTTAATCAATTGTCTTTCAATAAATTATAATTAATTTTATAGCGATAGAATTATAAAAAAAAGTTGAATATCACGTAAATTTCGTTTCTAATTTGTAAAAATTATCCGTTATGAATTGCGAAATAGTAACCCATATTAACGATAAACCTATTTACAGAAGATTTGTCGGAATTCTACCTACGAATTAGTCTCTTGTCATTCGAGCAAAAGCTTTAAGAAAAGCTGGAGTTTTATCAGAAGTTCTTTTTTAGCAACAAATTCGGAATAATACTTTTTGGTCAATCGATCTCGATAGGCAGAGATTAATTGGGAGTTTTATAGTAGATTTCTATGTAAAATCACTTGGATTAGTAATTGAAATTGATGGTTC
>CBDUDY010000212.1:0-3969 GCA_965366055.1 uncultured bacterium | reverse complement strand
TCTTTATTTCCAGTTTTTGCAGCTCTGTTCACTTTTTCCAAACGTTTTTCAACGTTTTCAAGATCTTTAAGCTGTAGTTCGATATCAATAGTTTCTTTATCGCGAATTGGATTTACATTTCCGTCAACGTGCACAATATTGTCATTGTCAAAACAACGTACGACGTGAATGATCGCATTACACTCTCTAATATTTGCAAGAAACTGATTTCCTAAACCTTCACCTTTACTAGCTCCTCTTACAAGACCTGCAATATCAACTATCTCAACAGTTGCCATTTGCACTCTTTCAGGTTTTACTAATTCTTCTAATTTCTCGATTCTTGGATCTGGAACGTTTACAACACCAATATTAGGTTCGATGGTACAAAATGGAAAGTTTGCACTTTGCGCTTTTGCATTAGATAAACAATTAAATAATGTTGACTTTCCAACGTTTGGCAACCCTACAATTCCTGCTTTCATACTATTTATTTTTTCAGTCCTAATTTGGACAATATATATTTTTGATAAAGTTTGCAAATATACGATTTGGAAGTGAGATTTGAACAATTAAAAATCATCTTCAAATTATATAAGTTATGAATAAATTATTGTAAGTATTTTAGTAAGTATTGAAAGTATCTTTGATTAACTAAAATTTAAAATACTAATTATGAAATCATTAGCAATAACCATAGGAGCACTACTGTTTACTTTTGGAATTCAGGCTCAAAACAAGAACGTAACCGAAGTAAGTAAAGTGACTACGAGAACAGTTAAAACTTCTGAAGGTGAAAAGAAACTTATTAAGAAAGAAGACATTAGTGCTACTCAAAAGATTGATTTTGAAGATGCAGATTCAAAAAAACTTAATAAGGATGTAAAGAGTACCCCAATTGAAGTTACTGCTACTACGCAGATCATTGATGAGGATGGAAACGTAAGAAGTATTGATGTAGATAGATCTGCAATCTATAATTTCGGTGGAAATACGTACCAATTATCACTTGACAACACCGGATATACTGTAATTAATAATAGTAGTAGAGAGCCGGCAATGCTAAGAAAAACAAGTAATGGTAATTATATTTACTCTACCAAAGACAGAATTTCTTTTGGATACTTTGACAAAGCCGGAAATTTAATTTTAGAAACGTATGATGCTAAAAATGATAAAATCATTTACGAGCGATACGACTTAACTAAATAGAACTCTGAAAAAGTCCTTTATAAAAAAAATCCTGAACATATAATGTTCAGGATTTTTTTTGATTTTATTCGAAAATTATTCGTTGTGCAAGAATGCTTTACGATCTAGTAAAACTTCGTCACTCTCAACGTGGCTGTCATCAGGAACACAACAATCTACTGGACATACGGCAGCACATTGAGGTTCGTCATGAAAACCTTTACACTCTGTACATTTTCCCGGAACGATATAATAAATATCATCAGATATTGGAGTTTGAGCATCGTCAGAATCTACTGTTTCTCCAGAAGGAAGCACAATTTTTCCTTTTAATGCTGTACCGTCTTTATATCGCCAGTCATCGGCTCCCTCGTATATTGCTGTATTTGGACATTCGGGCTCGCAGGCACCGCAGTTGATGCATTCGTCTGTAATTATAATTGCCATAATGCTACTTTGAATTTTTAAAAATTAGAGGCTGAAAAACCTACAATATAATAGTTACAATTATAAGGCTGCTCTATTACTAAAGCCAACTCTTTCTATTTTGAGTATTATACCTTATTTTTGTACAAAATTACACCCAAAACAATTACCACGCAAATCATTATGACATTAGAAAATAAAATAGATGCCTTTGTATCATTAGGAGATTTTTTGCGACAATTTAAAGAAGATGGTAACGTCGAATCAGTTGAGATTGCTCAGAATAGTATTTTTTTTGAAGCTTTTTCGGAACTTATAAAATTATCGCAATCTCATAACGGTTGGTACACACCAGAGCAGGTTTATTTTTCAATAAATTCTTGGGCCGAAGCTTTGACCGAGGAGAATTTAAGAATATGGTTGTCTAAATATGATTTCGTTGAAAAAGATCCAAAAACGGTCGCGATCATTTTGGCAGGAAATATTCCGCTAGTTGGATTTCACGATTTTCTAAGTGTTTTGATTTCTGGAAATAAAGTTTTGGTAAAGACATCATCAAATGATCAGCATTTACTGCCATTTCTGGCAAAATATCTAATTGCGGTTGAACCAAAATTTGAAGATTACATTGAATTCACAGAAGGTAAATTAGAAAATTACGATGCTGTAATTGCAACAGGAAGCGATAATACCGCGCGCTATTTCGAATTTTATTTTAAAGACAAACCTTCGATAATTAGACGTAACCGAAATTCTGTAGCAGTTTTGACTGGAAATGAGACCGAAGAGCAAATAAAAGCTTTGGGTGAAGATATATTTAGATATTTTGGTTTAGGTTGCCGAAATGTTTCGAAATTATTTGTGCCGAGAGGATATAATTTTGACAAATTCTTTGAAGGTATTTTCAGTTTTCAAGATATCGTACAATATGAGCGTTACGCAAATAATTACGACTATAATAAAGCAGTTTTCTTGATGAGTAATTTCAAATTACTTGATAATGGATTCTTAACCATCAAAGAAGACGAAAGTTACTCCTCTCCTATTTCTAGTGTGTTTTATGAATATTATGAAAGTTTAGACGAGTTAAACTCGAAATTAAAACTAGACGATTTAAAAATTCAATGCGTAGTTTCTGATGGAATTATCGAAAACGGTATTCGTTTCGGTGAAACACAGAAACCAAAACTTTGGGATTATGCAGATAATGTCGATACAATCGAGTTTTTGAATACGCTCTAAAACTATTAGATTTCTAAATCAAATTTGAATAATGAAAATTCATAATTTTAATGCAGGTCCAGCAAGTCTTCCA
Organism: uncultured bacterium; assembly: GCA_965366055.1. GTDB lineage: Bacteria > Bacteroidota > Bacteroidia > Flavobacteriales > Flavobacteriaceae > Flavobacterium. The sequence continues at coordinate 1,058 of CBDUDY010000212.1, read as the reverse complement.
GAATCAGTTTTGAAGGAAGCTTCCAATGCTGTGCTAAATTTTGAAAATTCAGGTCTGTCAATTTTGGAAATCGCTCATAGAAGTCCAGAATTTAAAGCGGTTTTAGCCGAAGCTAAAAGTCTAACGCTCGAAATTCTCGATTTGAAAGATAAAGGATATCAAGTTTTATTTCTGCAAGGTGGCGCTAGAATGGAATTTCTACGGATTCCGATGAATTTGATGAAGGTAAATGGAAAAGCAGCCTTCTTAGATACTGGAATCTGGTCAAGTGGCGCAATGAAAGAAGCTGAAGCTTTTGGTTTGTGTGTTGAAGTTGCTTCTTCTAAAGATAGAAAATACTGCTATTTGCCAAAAGAATATTCAATTCCAGAAGATGCTGATTATTTTTACTGTACTTCTAATAACACCATTTCTGGAACACAAATTACAAATTTTCCAAAAACCCAAATTCCGATTGTCTGCGATATGACTTCGGATATTTTTTCGAGAAGTCTTGACTTTTCAAAATTTGATTTGATTTTTGCCGCAGCACAGAAAAATATCGGAATTGCTGGCGTTACGCTTTTGGTGGTTAAAGAATCCCTTTTAGGAAAAACCACTAGAAATATTGCTCCAATTTTAGATTTTCAAGAACATATTAAAGCGGATAATATGTATAATACGCCGCCAGTTTTTGCAATTTATACTGCTATGCTTACGCTAAGATGGATAAAAGCTCAAGGTGGAGTTTCAGAAATCGAAAAAAGAAATCAAGAAAAAGCTCGTTTGCTTTACGCAGAAATAGATCGCAATACTTTATTTGAAGGTACTGCAGATCGCGAAGACAGATCGAAGATGAACGCGACTTTTGTTCTAAATAATCAAAGCCAAAAAGAGGCTTTCGATCAGCTATTAAAAGACCGAGGAATCTACGGTCTTGAAGGACACAGATTTGTGGGAGGTTATCGTGCTTCACTTTACAACGCTGTCACTATCGAAAGTGTCAATTATCTTGTAAATGTTCTTCAGGAATTTGAAAAACAAAATATCAATTAAAAACTAATGCCCTAGCCCCGATT
>CBDUDY010000211.1:0-4022 GCA_965366055.1 uncultured bacterium | reverse complement strand
ATGCGGATAATTTGAAGAAAATCAAGACTTTTCCGTACTTCAAAAAAATGGAAGGATGGGGATTGACCAATGATGGAACGAATCTTTATATGTCTGACGGATCTGAAAAGATTTGGAAACTTGATCCAGAAACGATGCAGGAAGTTGATTATATCAATGTTTATACGGCTGGAAGTAAAATTAAAGCGGTGAATGAATTGGAATGGATTGACGGGAAAATCTTTGGAAATATTTACGGTCGCGATGCCATTGCGGTAATTGACCCAAAAACGGGATCTGTAGAAGCGGTAATTAATTTGGCTGAATTAAAGTCGAAAGTAACGAAGCATCCAGATCTAGATGTGTTGAACGGAATTGCTTATAATCCAAAAACAAAGACAATTTTTGTAACTGGAAAAAACTGGGATAAGTTGTTTGAGATTAAGCTGTCTGAATGATTTAGTTTACGGTTTACGGTTGACAGTTTACGGTTGACAGTTTACGGTTGACAGTTTACGGTTGACGGCTTAAGGTTTAAAATTGACAGCCGTCATCATACTATGTATGGACTTAGTAATAGTTATAGAAGAAAATTAAATTCGTTGCAACTGAAAAAAGTAAACTATAGCTCAATCTAATATTTTAAATATCTCCAATAATTTTATAAACAAAAAACCCCGACTATTGCTAGTCGGGGTTTTTCTATTATTCTAAGAAGTGATTATTTTACTTCTTCGTAGTCAACATCTTGAACATCATCAGCTCCTGCATCAGAAGTTGGTTGTCCTTGATCTGCTCCACCTTGCTGAGCATCACCTTGAGCGTACATTGCTTCAGTTGCAGTTTTCCACGCAGCATTGATATTATCAAGTGCAGTTTGGATAGCTTTTACATCCTGATTTTGGTGTGCCATTCTAAGTTCAGTCAAAGCATATTCGATAGCAGTTTTGTGTTCGTCAGAGATTTTATCTCCAAGTTCTTTCAACTGGCTTTCTGTTTGGAAGATCATTCCGTCAGCTTCGTTTAGTTTTTCAACTTTCTCTTTCGTGATTTTATCAGCATCAGCATTTGCTTCAGCATCTTTCTTCATTCTTTCGATTTCTTCAGCTGTAAGACCAGAAGAAGCTTCGATACGAATGTCGTGAGATTTACCAGTTCCTTTGTCAGTTGCAGATACTTTGATGATACCGTTAGCATCAATGTCAAAAGTAACTTCAATTTGTGGAACACCTCTTGGCGCTGGTGGAATACCTTCTAAGTGGAAACGTCCAATAGTTTTGTTATCCGCAGCCATTGCTCTTTCACCTTGAATCACGTGAATTTCTACTGTTGGCTGGCTATCAGCTGCTGTAGAGAATACTTGTGATTTTTTAGTTGGGATAGTAGTGTTAGACTCGATCAATTTTGTAAGTACACCACCCATAGTTTCAATACCTAGAGAAAGTGGAGTTACATCAAGTAACAATACATCTTTTACATCTCCTGAAAGTACACCACCTTGAATAGCAGCTCCAATTGCAACTACTTCGTCAGGGTTAACTCCTTTTGATGGTTTTTTTCCGAAGAATTTTTCAACTTCTTCTTGGATTTTTGGGATTCTTGTAGAACCACCTACTAAGATAACTTCGTCAATATCAGAAACAGATAAACCTGCATCTTTTAGAGATTTTGCTACTGGAGCCATAGAACGTTTAACTAATGAATCAGTTAATTGCTCAAATTTAGCTCTAGTCAAAGTTTTCACTAAGTGTTTAGGTCCTGAAGCTGTTGCAGTAACGTAAGGCAAGTTGATTTCAGTTTGAGTTCCTGAAGACAATTCGATTTTCGCTTTTTCTGCAGCTTCTTTCAGTCTTTGTAGTGACATTGGGTCAAGACGCAAGTCAATTCCTTCGTCGCTTTTAAACTCTTCTGCTAACCAGTCAATGATTTCGTGGTCAAAGTCATCCCCACCTAAGTGAGTATCACCATTTGTAGACAATACTTCAAATACACCGTCTCCTAATTCAAGGATAGAGATATCAAAAGTACCACCACCTAAATCGTAAACTGCGATTTTTTGGTCAGTTCCTTTTTTGTCAAGACCGTAAGCAAGAGCTGCTGCAGTTGGTTCGTTGATAATTCTCATTACCTTCAATCCAGCAATTTCTCCAGCTTCTTTTGTAGCCTGACGTTGTGCATCATTAAAGTAAGCAGGTACAGTAATAACCGCTTCTGTTACAGTTTGTCCAAGGTAGTCTTCAGCTGTTTTCTTCATTTTTTGAAGAGTCATAGCAGAAAGTTCTTGAGCAGTATATAGACGACCATCGATATCAACACGTGGTGTATCATTGTCTCCTTTTACAACTTTGTAAGGTACGCGGCCAATTTCATTTTTGTCGTCTGAGAATTTAGTTCCCATAAAACGTTTGATAGAAGCAACAGTTTTTGTTGGATTCGTTACCGCTTGTCTCTTTGCAGGATCTCCTACTTTAATCTCTCCACCCTCTACAAAAGCGATTACTGAAGGTGTTGTTCTTTTTCCTTCTGAATTAGGAATAACTACTGGCTCGCTACCTTCCATTACAGAAACACAAGAGTTTGTAGTACCTAAGTCAATTCCAATTATTTTACCCATTTTTATTATTTTAAGTTAAAGGTTTTTGTTTGAACTTTTCTCGATTAAGACAATCATTATGCCAATACCACAATATCTACCTTTTGTGTCATTATGTTAAAAATCTCTGACAGTATGACACAATAATATGACAAAAGTTCTTTCAAATTTAGCGAAAGCTCATTCCCCGCCTTTACTTGGCTTTTATGATGATTTCTAATACAATCATACTATATTTGTAACTGAAAATTTTTTATATGGAAGAGTCGATCTCGGTATTTGATATGCTTAAAATTGGTGTTGGACCGTCAAGTTCGCACACATTAGGGCCGTGGCGTGCCGCTCAAAGATTTGTTGATGTATTAAAGGAAGATCATAATCTTACTGATATTATTAGAGTTCAGATAGATTTGTACGGGTCACTTTCACTTACTGGAAAAGGACACGCTTCGGATATTGCAGTTATGTTGGGTCTTAATAATCAAGATCCTGAATATATGCCAGTCGAAAATATTGACCTTATAATTAAGGAAGTCGAAAATAGCGGAACACTATTATTAGGAAATGAATTCCCGGTTCCTTTCCAAATGCAGAAAGATATTATCTTCAATAAAAACTTCTTGCCTTTCCACTCAAACGGAATGACTTTCACCGCTTATAATCAAGCTGGAATCGTAGCGCAAGAAACGTGGTATTCTATAGGAGGCGGATTTGTGGTTCAAGAAGAACGCGAAGGTGCCAAATGTAAAAAAGAAATCAAAAAAACGTTCCCCTTCCCTATTAACAAAGCAGCAGAACTTTTAGCTTATACAAAAACTGAAAACAAAACGGTTTCAGAAATTGTGTACGAGAATGAGAAATCGATGCGCTCTGAGGAAGAAATAGCACACGAACTACAACGCATTTGGGATACTATGCTCGAATGTATGTATATAGGATGTCATACCGAAGGAATTTTGCCGGGTGGACTTAACGTTCGAAGACGCGCCTTTGATATGCATCAAGAATTAATCGGACTTTCCAATTACAGCAATCATCAAGAATGGTTGGGCGAAATTAGAAAAACCGAAGTTAAATTTAGACAAATCCTAAAATGGGTTAGCTGTTTTGCACTTTCTGTAAATGAAGTCAACGCTGCTTTAGGTCGAATTGTTACTGCTCCTACAAATGGTAGCGCGGGTGTAATTCCGGCAGTTTTGATGTACTATTTGTGCATCGAAAACCATCAAGCAGGTCAAAAAGAAATTAATCAGTTTTTATTAGTTGCGGGCGAAATTGGAAGCATCTTCAAAAAAGGTTCAACAATCTCAGCAGCAATGGGTGGTTGTCAGGCAGAAATTGGAGTTTCTTCAGCAATGGCCGCAGCAGCGTTATGTGAATTAATGGGTGGATCTGCAGATCAAGTTTTGATTGCAGCCGAAATCGCAATGGAACATCATTTAGGTCTTAC
>CBDUDY010000210.1:0-4025 GCA_965366055.1 uncultured bacterium | reverse complement strand
GATTATTTAGATTATTTCAATTTTTTAGATATTTTTCAAGTTCTTAATTTTAAAAAAAATTGAGAACTTGAAAAATCTACATTCCCGACAGCCATTGCTGTGGATTCACATAGACAGCATTTTGCGAGATAAGGAATTTGATTACAGTTGCGCCAGTTTCGCCATTGGTGTTTACGGTTCCGATGCTTTGTTTTAGACTTACTTTATCGCCTTTATTTACAGTTACGTGGTTTAGATTCTGATATACCGAGAAGAAATCCCCGTGCTGAATGATCACGATTTTATTAATTGGCGACAATACCATTACACTACTTACTTCTCCGCCAAAGACCGCTCTTGCAAGTGCTCCTTTTTCGGTAGTGATTTCCACACCGCTATTGTAGATAATAAGCGATTTATGGACAGGGTGCGCTTGTTGTCCATAACCTAAGGTTACGACTCCACGCTCTACCGGCCAAGGAAGTTTATTTTTGTTGGCTCTAAAATTTGCCGCTACGATCTCTCCTTCGGGAGTTAATGCAATTTTCGTTGATGATACCGGCTCTGCTTTTGTTGCAACAACAGCAGCGGCGGCAGCGGCGGCAGCTTTTTTGGCTGGAGCAGATGTTGGATTTGCTTTGGCAAGAGCAGCAGCTTTCGCAGCAGCGGCTGCAGCAGCAGCAGCAGCTTCGGCAGCAGCTTTTCTATTGGCTTCGGCAATGGCAGCTCGAATAAGTCGGTCGATTTCTTTATCGATTTTCTTGCTTTCTTGTTCTTTCTTGCGAATATCTGTTGTTATATTCTTTTTATCTTTTAAAATTCCTTGGAAGATTTTCTCGGTGTCTTTACGTTCTAATTCCAACGATTCTTTTTCCTTGCGGTTTTCGACAATAAGTTTCTCCTTTTCTACTTTTTGACTTTTTAGTTTTTCATTCAGTACCTCAAGAACTTTTGTTTTTTTCTGAATTTCGTCACCCTGCGACTTTCTAAAACTCGCATATTGCTTCATATACTGAGCACGTTTGTAGGCTTGAAGAAAACTTTCGGATGATAATAGAAACATCGCTCTACTTTGCTCCGACCTACTTTTGTAAGACTTTACAATTAGCTCGGCGTAATCTGCACGCAGTTCTTCTAGTTCTTTTGTTTGTTCGTTGATCTTCTTTTGGTTGATATACATATCATTTGCCAAAAGTTTACTTTGCCTTTCCGTGGTCTGAATAAGATTTTCTTTCAGAGTAATTTTATTCTTCTGAAGTAAAAGTTCACTTGTAGTAGATTTCTCTTTTGTACGTACCGATTTTAAAAGTTCTTGATTTTCTCGTATCTCCTTTTGTATCTGCAATTTACGGGCTTCAAGTTTGTCTTGGGCCGACTGACTCCAGGACAAAGAAGTGATCAAAATAAAGAACAGACTTAAAATAAATTTCGGCATTTGTAAATAAGATTTTGACAAATTTAATCAATATTAATTCTTTCAAAGCCACTTGGCGCTGAGTATGGAAAAGAAAAATCTTCATTGAAGCTAACTGACTTATAATCAATACCTATGAAACTTGTTCCTTTTTTTTGTGAAGCTTCGATCGAAAATCTTTTTGGAAGTGTTCCTTGTGGGAAATCGCTATGTTCTTGGTAAAAAACTGTAAGACTTTTGTCCTGTGACTCTTCAGTTAATGTTTGCATCTTCAATAAAAACTGCGCAGCATCAAAATAATATGCTTGCTTTACGGTCGATTTATTGACAGATTCTAAAGCATATAAATCTTCGAAAATAGAAGACGTATATTTAAAATCATGCAAATTATCCAATGGCTGACCAAGAAGCATATTTTGAATCTTCTGGTAATTTAACTCTGTTCCCAACCATTTGCTGAGAGTTGAATAGTCACCGTCAAAGTACTTCGAATTTGGTTTTTCATAGTACTGAACACGATCTGGAGTAATTAAAGCTTTCGCCATTGTAATTCCCAAGAAGCGAATGCTTACCAAAATCATTTCATCTTTTTTGATTTTGATTTCGGCAGTTACAGATTGTGATTGTTTATTGTCTTTGTAAGAAACATTTGCTTTGATATATGCGGTAGAAAAATCAGCATCTTTATTGGCATAATGATTTTTGATAATCTTTTCGGCTGAAAGGGTTTTTTCCGCTTTTTCAGACGTAACAAGTGCTTTAGACTTACAGGCGAAGAAAAGTGGTAAAATGAGAAGTAGTAAATATTTGCGCATTATTTTTTAAATTGTTTTAGTAATTTTTCAGCTTTTATAAAGTAGGTTTCCTTTTTTTTCTGATCTCCCAGGCCGTTGGCAGCTTCTCCCAACTGAATCAAGAAATTGATTTCGAGCTGCGGATTGTCCACCACATAAGAATATCCTTCATCTAAAACGTCTAGCGCTTTTTTATATTGCTGTAGCTGATTATTTGCCAGTCCATTGTAATAATACATTTGAGGTTGCGCTGGAAAAAGATCAATCATACCTGCGGAAGTTTTCAGCATTTTGTCAAATTCTCCAGTATGACTGTAAGCTTCCATCAATAGAAACACCGATTTATAATCGTCGGAATTTTCTTTTAGATGCTGCTCATAGTATTTCACCACATTTGGCCAATCACCGCCATTGCTGTAGAATTTCGCTACTTCTTTTGAAACATCCACAGGATCATTATCAAAATATTTGATCGCATTTTCTACTTCGGCTGCATATTGAGGCTTGTCTTTCGAGTAGATTAAAAACTCATTCAAAACTCTGTGTTTTATCTTTCTATCGATTGTCTTACTTCCCAAAACTCGCTTCATCGAGGTAATTGCTTTCTCCCCTTCATTATTATTGACGTGAAATTTAAAAAGTCCTACCTGAGCAAAATCAGATTCGGGAATTGCCTTTTCTAATTTCTTTGCGATTTCGAATGCTTTCTCTTCTTGATTACTATCTGAATACAGTAAAATTAATGCTAAATAGTTGGATTCGTCTTTTGGATTTTTGGCAATTAGATCTAGAAGATTTTTCTTTTCTGGACCTTGATATTTTGCATCTTTTAGAATCTGTGCTTTGTACAGTTCGCGCATATCACGCTTACCTACGGTTTCATTGAGTTCATTAATAAGATCTAAAGCTTTGTCAAATTGCTGAGTACTCATATAAAGAGCGGTTAAATCTTCTTTATATTCTGCTTTAAAATCAATCAGTTTTGTGACGATTGTAATGGCACGATTAAAATCTTTGGTCTCGTAAGCAACATCATACATCCCAACGTAGTACCACATATTTGTAGGATCTAATTTGGTAGCTTTTTCGAAAGCTTCGTAAGCTTTGGGATAATTGCGTTGAGCTAAGAGATTCTTGCCCATTTCGTGGTACAAAACAGCATTGTTGGGCTGTTGCTTTAAACATATTTCCAGAGAAGTGATTGCTCGATCATAATTACCAATGCCTTTTTGCTTTAAAGCTTCGTAAAAGGTATTTTGAAACTGATCATTTTCCAAAGGAATTGTATCCGGCTCAGCCTGTGCCATAGCAGGACTTGCAGATAAACACATTGCTGCAAAAAGACCTACTATAACAAGTTTATGCTGTTTCATATTAATTTTAAATTACTCCAAAACCGAATAATCTCCGATACTAATGCTAGTGAAATTCCCGTCAAATTTGGCGTGATTTCCAATCATTGCATTGTCTAGAGTTGCATTCAGAATTTGGCTTTTATTTTGAATCAAGCTATTGCGAACTGCTGAATCTGTAACAGTACAATCATTTCCGATTGAAACATTTGGACCAACAGTTGAATTTGTTAGTACTACATTTTCCCCAATAAAACACGGTTGAATAATTGTTGAATTATTGCTGATTACCGAATCTGAAACTAGGTTTTGACCATCTGCCATCAAGAAGTTAAGCAATCTTGAGTTGGTATCGACGGTTACATTTTTGTTTCCGCAGTCCATCCATTCGTCCACTTTTCCTGGAACAAAAAGAAGTCCTTTCTGTTTCATATTTTCAAGCGCGTCGGTTAGTTGGTATTCGCCACCTTTAATTACGTTGTTGTC
>CBDUDY010000209.1:0-4068 GCA_965366055.1 uncultured bacterium | reverse complement strand
CATATTGTTTTACGACAGAAGTTTTATGCTTTTTAAATTTCGAAAATTTACTCCTTCAAAAATTTTCTTGAATATTTCTTACCATTTGAATCTTTCAAAATTATTATATAAGAACCGGTCGAGATAGACTCAATGTTGATAGTATTATTTAAAATCGTGGTTGCTAAAACTAATTTACCATTTATACCATAGATTGTAGCGGTTGCCATAGTAGCAAAATCACTTGATTTAATATTTAGAATATTCTTGGCAGGATTCGGATAAATGCTTAATTGCGATTTATCAAAAGCTGAAATATCCAAAGTTGAACTTTCAACTAGATGAACCGTGGTATTTGTATTAGGATCAATTATAGTATCAACAATTCCTGAAGGCCATCTCACGATAATTTTTGATATTTCAGTAGCTGCACCAATTCCAAAATGTGCATTTAAAGAACTCATATATTTAAAGCCATCGCCGCTGTGGATTTCTCGAATTTGTTTCCCCCATTCTCCATAAATTTCAACTCTTGCTCCAATACCATAACTATTACTTTCAACTCCTTGAAGAGAAACTTTTACCCAATTATTACCGTTTGGTACTGCATAGCGAATCGTGCTTCCGTTGAGCATATCAAGAAATCCATCATTATTTAAATCCCCAATTCCTCCAACCGAAATGCTTGGATAGAATGCTGGAGCAAAAGTCCCGTCTCCTAAATTGAACATAATTTTGTTGCCACCACCTAAAACATCAACGAATCCATCATTATCAAAATCGTGTGCAACATATTCTACATTTAAACTAGTATTAGTATCCCAGCCTGAACCTTCGGTTTTATCTGTAAATGTAGAATCCCCATTGTTTCGCATAAATTTGTGCGATCCATCAGAAGTGGCACTAGCTCCAATTACAATATCCAGATCTCCATCGTTATCGTAATCTGCCCAAGCAGAAGCCCAGGTTTGTATTGGATCATACAAATTTGCAACTACCGAAACATCGGTGAACGTTCCGTCTCCATTATTTCTATGCAATTCATTAAATTTTGCCGTGCCTGATCCACCTCGACATTTAGCTATAAACAAATCTTGATCACCGTCGTTATCATAGTCAACGAAAATAGAACCATAATTGCCGCCCTCAGGATGGATTCCTATAGTCATTGCACCTGCTGTTGTTCCTGATTGGTAATAAGTCAAATTGCCCGAACCGTCATTCATATAATATACATTAGGATCAACATCATGACTGACAAAAGCATCTAAATGTCCATCATTATTGAAATCTACAAAATTTGTTCTTTGGCAAAATACGTACTGCGGGAAAGTTTTATTTAAATAACTTGTCCCAGTACTATTAGACTCCCAAAATGTCACTCCACTTATTCCACCCAAAACAAGATCATTAAAGCCATCTTTATTATAATCTCCCGCTGCTAGACTCCAAGAGGGCATATTGCTCGTTCCTGAAATTGGGAAATCAGCAGGTGTAAATATGCCATCATTTCCTTGGTAATTTATTCTTAAATTACTCGCACTTACTCCAACAATATCATCTTTCCTATCACCATTCATATCTACAACGCACAGGTTATGTGTGCTATTTACGCTCGCAATTTGTTGTGTGATATATGCAACTCTTTGCGCTACTGGTATAACCAAAGTGCCTTCAACTAATTCAAAAGTAAACCCATTCGAACTCCATTTATTATCAAATGCAATAATGTAGGTTGTGCCTGCCACGACATTAAAACTGGCAACCGATGAATAACCTGCGCCCGAATCATCATCTCCACCGTGACATATAAGTGCTGAACAACTTCCACTATAAATATGCACACGAGTATCTACTCTCGGATTATTTTGTGAAATATCTGTTGTAACAGTCACGGTATAATCGGCACTTGGCGTGTAAGAATACCATTGGCCTTTTGCATTTGTAGCGATAGCACCATTAACTGTGCATATCTGAGTTGGAAACTCACTTCCATCAATTCCCGTCACAATATGAAAACCAGCGGAAATCTCCAATGCAGTTGCGCAGGTGGCTTGTGAGAATGAACAGATAGATGTAAAAAGTAAGATTAGTAAAAAAGTAATTTTTTCCATTTATTTAAAATTTGAGAAGTTTATATATGATTATGGGCACGCTTCAAGAGAATTTATCCATTCTTCAACTAAGGCAATTCCTTCGGTGTGGATTTCTGTTCGACCCAGCAAAGGCATACGATAACTTTCATTATCGGTATTTAAACGGTAGTACAACATTGATCGATTAATGTTTTTAGGATTTACAATTTTCTGTAGTGCAGGTGGAAAATCGGCCATATCTTGGCTATCAACGCAAACGCCCATATTGGCTAAATCCGCAGTTTCATTGAACGCAAATCGCATTGGTCTGTAGTCACAATGACTATTTGATTGGTGGCAATGCGCACAATTAATATCTAAGTAAGATCTCATACGTAAATCTAAAGGTTGAGATACATCGGAATAATTTACGGTGGAGGTAATTGTGGCAGGTAAACTATTTTCTAAGTAACCAACTTCAATCCATTTATTTAATTGGTTTTTTGCTCCTGTTTGGAAAGAGTAATTAAAGTTTAAATTTTGAGGTTTTATTCCTAGTGGTATCGGTTTTTCATTTGATTTATGACACGTCATACATTGTTGCTCGGAGGGAATTCTGTAATTTTCTACCGTTTGCACAAGTCCTTTGTCATCCTTCCACGTAATCGATGTATTACTTCCTGCCAAATCTAAATAAGCTTCCGTTTGTTCATCATTCCAAACATATTCAGCGAAAATCCAGCCTGTTGATTTTCGAATCATTACTCTTGTCTCTATAATTCTCGTTGATTCAACAGAATTTATATTTTGAACATTATTGTAGTAGAAATTTTTAATAAGCGCGGCTCCTACTGGTAATTCTAAAATTTTTCCGTCCGATTCGTAAGTTGCTTTCATTCCTTTTGGCATCCAAACAAATCGTTTTTTAAGTGAATAATCTGTAAATAATCCAGATGCCGGTTCATAAATCAATACATTAAGAGCTGGATTTTGATCTTTAAGTGGGCCTTCAAAAAATTTATATTCAGAGAGTTTGCCATAAGGAACTTTGGTTAGATCAACATTTACTGTGGGAACTTCAATGTATTGCTCATCATTATTTGATGTTGAACAAGAAATTAGAACAGAAATTACGGCAAAACATAAAATTGAAAATATGGATTGATTTTTCATTATTTGAATTTGTTATTTCAAAAATAGGTAAAAATCTATAATTTAATATTTTTTATTATAATTAAATAAAAAATAATTAGCTATTAACATTATTTAGTACTTTTTAAGGATTTTAATAATATCTGAATTAATGATGATAATTCGTTATTTTGTACTGAAAATTTTTTCCAACGAATTTATTTACGCTTACGCAAAATCAGGAAGGATTCACGATCTTTCCATTTTTTGTCTTTAAAAGTAGTGCAGAGATATTGGGGAAAGTAGTATTTACCTCTATGCGAAATTAGGAAGCATTTTCAATTGGCCAATATTGAAGTATTAAAGGAGTATGTGATTTTTAGGTTTACTTATTTATTGTGGCTTTCGCTAAAAAAAAGTATTCACAATCAGCCATTTTTGAAGTTTGAGAGAAATACAGAAATTATTAGATTTTATTCTTGCTTTTGTTTGCAATGATGAAACACAGAAAATTTACCACTTTTGAAGTAAAGAAGCATTGTTGAGGTTAGATTTCCTTCTAATAGCTTTTGAATTTTAGGCATTCGCTAAGGTAGCAGAGATTCACGATTTGTTCACTTTTGAAGTTTCCAAGGAATATTAAAATTATATCTTTTAACACATATTATTTAATTTTTCTGCTTGCGCTAAATTAGGAAACATGCGAGATTTCTTATCTTTTTAAATTATAGTAGAGTATCAATATTATCCCTTTCCAAAGCCTTTGCAACCATCGCCTCTGGAAGTTCTTTTTTAGCTTTTGCACCCATTTTCCGAAGCTTTTCGACGCTTGTGATGAGGTTTCCTTTGCCTTCATATAATTTGTTCATTGCCGAATCATATT
>CBDUDY010000208.1:0-4069 GCA_965366055.1 uncultured bacterium | reverse complement strand
AATTGCAATCTTGTCATTTAGAGAATTGTTACTTTTGAGAATGAGAAATTTTGGATCGATAAAAATCGGCGCTTTAATTGGCGCATTCGTATTTTTATTTGCAACAAGCATACAAGCACAGGAAAAAATGATAACACCACCATACCTAAAAAAGGGCGACACCGTTGGGATTTTGGCAACCGCCAGAAAAATAGATCAAGCAACTTTAAAACCAGCAATCCAGCTTTTGGAAAGTTGGGGGCTGAAAGTAGTTTTGGGAAAAACCATTGGAAAAGAAGAAAATCAACTTGCTGGAGCAGATTGGCAACGCGCAACTGACTTTCAGGAAATGCTGGATAATCCAAATATCAAAGCAATCTGGGCTGCAAAAGGTGGCTACGGAACGGTTCGAATTGTGGATAGAATCAATTTTGCCAACTTCAAAAAGAATCCAAAATGGATTGTAGGTTTTAGTGATGTGACGGTTATGCACAGTCATATCAACAATTTGAATATCGAAACTATCCACGCTATGATGGCGATAAGCAGCAAAACTGCTACCGAAGAAGCGAAGAGAACTTTGCACGATGCACTCTTTGGACAGAAACTTTCTTATAAAATGCCTAAAGACGAATTAAACCGACTTGGCTCGGCAAAAGCTGAAATTGTAGGTGGAAATCTATCTGTAATTTATAGCGTTCTTGGATCGGAATCAGCAGTTGACTGCAAAGATAAAATTCTGTTTATTGAAGATTTGGACGAATATCTCTACCACATCGACCGAATGTTGATGAATATGAAACGAAACGGCTATTTTGCGAATGTAAAAGGAATACTAGTGGGTGGAATGACCAGCATGAATGACAATGATATTCCCTGGGGAAAAGATGCCTTGCACATTATTCAAGATGTATTAAAGGATTATAAATTCCCTATTATTTACAATTTTCCAGCCGGACATATCAAAGATAATCGCGCAATTATAATGGGCAGAACTGCAACAATGAAAGTTACAGAAACAGGAAGTACTGTAGTTTTCGAATAGATTTCTATAGTAATAATGCTGGTTTTTAATTCTATAAAAATATGGCAGAGCACAACGAACTTGGCGAAATAGGCGAGGCTTTGGCCGTCGAACATCTCGAAAAAAAGGGATACAAAATCCTTGCTAAGAATTATACTTTTGGCAAAGCTGAGGTGGATATTATTGCGCAGATCGGAGATATGCTCGTTGCCGTTGAGGTAAAAACTCGATCTTCTATAGATTTTGGACTTCCGCAGGAAGCTGTGAAGCCAAAAAAAATCCAATTACTAGTTTCTGCCGTAAATGAATACGTAGTTAGCAATGAACTCGAACTTGAAGTGCGTTTTGATATTATTGCAATTCACAAAAATCGAGGAAAATATGATTTAGAACATCTTGAGAATGCTTTCTATCATTTTTAACAGTTAAATTGCTAAATATCAAAGATTCGCTTAGCAATTGTTGCGTTATTTAGAATTACTTTTACAATCCTAATAAAATATTTTATGAGATTTATCTTTACTCTAACGTTGATTTTTGCTGCATTTACAGCTTCAGCTCAACATAAAATTGCCGACAAAGTAAGCACAATGCTGCGGAACAATGTCGAATTCAAAAATGTTCAAGTCCTTAGTCAAAGTTCAGCTCCTGCAACCGAAGCAATTTTGAAAGCTGTAGACGGAGCAACAATGGCGAAAATTAATATTCAAGCCGTCAATCAAATTGTTGCAAATAAATATCCCGCAATAGAAATTGAAGTTCCATACAATGGAAAATCGATTAAAGTTCTTTTGTACCAACAAGAAATACTTGCCGACAATTTTCACGTCGATACTGATAAAGCGGTAAATGTTTCCTTCGAAGACGGAGTGCACTACCGCGGAACTATTGGCGGAAACAACACGGCTGTAGCTGCTTTTAGCTTTTTCAAAAATCAAATGCAAGGAATTGTTTCGGCAGATGATCTCAATAACCTTGTTATTGGAAAAATTGATGTCAAAGGAAATACCGAAGATTATATTGTGTATTCTGATAGCAAATTAAAAGTACTCAATGAGTTTAGTTGCGCAGTAAAAGATGAAGATATACACCAAGGTGTGCAGGATATTCCTGAAGCAAAAGGAATTCAAAGTACAAAATGCGTAACAATGTATTTTGAAATTGACCATGATATTTACCTCGCAAATAACAGCAGCATTCAAGAAACTACAAATTGGATGGCGGGTGCTTTTAATAACGTCCAAACACTTTATGAAAACGACGGAATTACAACTGCGCTAAAATCCATTTATATTTGGACAGAGCAAGATCCTTACGAAGGTGATGGTTCTTCTGCTTATTTATTTCAATTTAATCAAGTGAGACCCGTTTTTGATGGTGATTTAGGTCAATTAGTTGGCATCGATCCCGGAGGTCTTGGTGGTGTTGCAGTGACGATTAATGGACTTTGTAAAGAGAGCAATTTCTGTTATTCTGATGTAAATTTTAGTTATGAAACTGTTCCTACTTTTTCTTGGACTGTTCAAGTGATAGCACACGAAATGGGTCATCTCTTCGGATCTCGCCACACACATTCTTGTGCTTGGAATGGAAATAATACCGCAATTGATAACTGTGCTCCTTACGCAATTGGCTCGACTGCCGAAGGATTTGGCTGTCTTCAAAGTCCACCATTGTTACCAACATCAATCGTGAAAGGAACTTTAATGAGCTACTGCCATCTTGTAAGCGGAATTGGAATTAATTTCGCGAATGGTTTTGGACCACAACCAACAAACGCAATTTTGAATACTGTAAATACTAGAACTTGTTTAGGAACAGATTGCATTACAACTTGTATCAACACAGTTTCGTCAATTAATATTGAGCAAGTAAGTGTGGGAAGTGCTACGGTAACTTGGCTTGATGAGGTTTCCGATGGACCTTGGCAAGTTGCGGTGCAGCCAAATAATAGTTCGGCGACGCCAATTTTTACGATTTCAAATACAAATACATTTATACTGACAGATTTGCTGCCAAATAAATTTTATAATGTAACGGTAAAACCTATCTGTGGCGAACCACTTACAGCTTCTGGCCGATCAACATTGTTCGTTACCGATATCGAAAACATTTGTGCAGGAGTGACATTAACAGATAGTGGTGGAGCGTTTGGAAACTATGGAGATATGGAATCGTATGTTCGTGTGCTAATTCCAAACCTAGCAAACAGCAAAATGAAACTCACCTTTACGCAGTTTGACTTAGAGGACGAATACGATTATTTATATATATATAATGGAGCAAGTATTTCTGCGCCAATTCTTACTGCACAAGGACTCACCGGAAGTAATATTCCGGGAACTTATACTTCTACTGCGGTAGATGGATCACTTACATTGCAATTCAGCTCAGATCAGGCAGTAAATGGTGCAGGATTTAAAATTTTGACAGACTGTACACAAGAATTAGGTGTGAATAATTTTGCTAATATCGACTTCACATATTACCCAAATCCAAGCAACGGAATTGTGAATATTAGTAGTAAGACAGCGATTAGTTCATTACAAGTATTCAATATTCAAGGACAGTTATTGTATTCAAATTCTGTAGATTCTACAGATGCCAAAGTGAATATTTCGCAATTTGCAAGTGGAACTTATTTCTTTAAAGTAGATTTCGAAGGGAAAGAAGTGAATTTCAAAATCCTTAAAAATTAAGATTCTATATATAAGACTTTAGGTTTATAAATTTAATTACAGGCAGTCAAGAAGAGTATTAATCTCCGATTGACTGCCTGTTTTTTGTTTCACGTTTTACTTTTGGGCGCGCCACTCGCCAGAAAATATAGTTTAACATTGAAAATTTAGTAGGCTCGTGTCAGGCTGTCCACTATATCTTTGCTGCCAGAAATTATTTTCTAAAATAGTATTTTTGGAATGGCAGCAAAGGATGCCGTTGCCATCCTTCGCGCGGGTTGGGAGGTGATGATTAGGTGTTTTCCGACTTTCTTGTGTAATTGTTCACCAGCTTGGTGAACATTTTAATCTTTTAAAATTTTGTTGGCTAAAAAAAGAAACGATGTAG
>CBDUDY010000207.1:0-4087 GCA_965366055.1 uncultured bacterium | reverse complement strand
AAAAGGATAGATCTTTACCGCAAATGATTCCGAGTTTTTGAAACCCGCAACCGAACTCATTCTCAGAGTGGCAGTTTGTCTTTTTCTATTGTTAAAGTACCAAATAGCCGCGATTGGCAGTAGTATCAATAACCAGAAAAATTCCGGATTCAAAAAACTTATATTTTCTAAAATCATTTCGCAGTCTTTTTAAGTTCAACAGAATTTAGAATTTTCTCCGAAATCTCTTTAGCATATTTATCCTCATCGTCGTGGGTAATTATCACTTGTTGAAGTCCGTTATCTTGACCAAAGAGCAAAATTTCATAATATTGCTTTTTGCTGCTATTTCCCATATAAAAAGTTCCAAAGGCCTTTACTCCCACGATTCCTTGCTTAGTATCAAAAGATTCTTGCTTGACTAGCATATTCTGAACTCCCTGCTTCTCTAATAAATCGACCAAACCGTTCACCGCTTCATTAAGATCTACTTTGGTTTCCTCTTTAAATCTTTTAGTGGCAACATTTACATAAAAACCTTCGCCAATTGTCCCATCCGAAAATGACTGAAAATCTTGCAACATCGCTACTGATTCCTTCGGCATAGTTGGATCACTTTTCATTCGAAGCAATACTTTTGGAGTTTCAATCAAAACTCCAGGATTTCCGTATTCACTAGAAACCCAAGTTCCTTCTAACAAGATTTTATTTGGATTTCTTAGTATTGTGTCCTTTACATTTTCAAAACCTTTGGTGGCTACGAAAAATGCTAGAACTACAACTAAGATTCCCACGATACTTCCTATTGCCCACTTAATTTGAGAAGTTCTTCTGTTTTTCTCGGCAATTTCTGCACTATTGTCAATCATAACCAATTCTTCTTCCTCTTTTTCTTCAGGAATAGATTTGTCTAATGTTACAATCGTTGTCGCAATCTTTTTACGATCTTCAGTAATTTCGTGTTCTAGTGGTTTTGACTTTGCAAATTTCACTAAATCGGCTTGCATCAATACTCCTTCAAGATTCTGAACTGTTTCTGGACTAATATTGATATTTTTTCGAACAGCAGCAGATCTCAGGCCCGCGATTAATTCGGAAGTTGTACTTTCCATAGCTGGAATTTTAATCGCTTCCTCGATATAGATTCGAGCAATATCGGTCAATTCACTATAATAAGTTTTCACTTCGCCTCTCTGCCAAAGCTCTTTCTTTTCCAATTGTTCCAGAAGTGTAGTCGCTTTTTCGATTGGAGTTTTAAAAACAATTTCTTCTTTAAAAGTGTATTTTTTATTTTTATAGAAATACCAAATTGCTGCTACAACTGCACCAATTAATAGGATTATCAGAATGACTTTCCACCAAATAGAAGATTCATGATCGCTCTTGTCAATGTCTTTGATTTCGAACATTTTTTGCTTTAGCGTATCAACTTTTACATTATCAATTTCTATCGAAATACTATCAGATAGGAATTTCTTTTTATTTATAAATATAGGAAGTTGAGGAATTGTGTAGCGTCCAGAATCAAATTGAGTAATTCCATATTTCTTTACAAACTCATATTTCGAATCTGTTTTTATAGTATCAATTTTATAAGATCTGATTACTTCTAAAGCTCCAATTCTAGTTGCCTTTGGAAATACAATTTTCGCATTAGCATCCGCGCTAACTTTTAAAGTTAGATTAAACTGTGCTCCAATTTTATTTTTGAGAGTATCAACAGATGTAACTACAGGCTTTGATTGTGCAAAAGCTGTAATCTGAAGTAACAAGAAGAATAGTAAAAATTTAATTTTTGTCATTTTATAAAAAGTCAAACACATTAACCTCTAGATTTAAAATAGGCCAATAACTTCGTTACATAGCTTTGATCTACACGTGTGCTCACAGTTCCTGCGCCATTGCGTGTAAAGGTTTCTTGAAAAGTTTTCACTTTCTCGTGATAGTCTTTTTCATACTCCATTCTCACTTTTTTGGACGAAGTATCAACCATCATGCTTTCGCCACTTTCAGAATCCAAAACATTTACAATTCCAACATTTGGAAGTTTTTCTTCTCGAGGATCATAGACTCTAATCGCAGTTAAGTCGTGCTTTCTAGCCGCAATCTTTAGCGTTTTGTCATAATCATCGTTGGTCATAAAATCTGAAATCAAAAACACAATTGCTTTTTTCTTCATCACTCTAGACAGAAATTGCAAGGCTTGAGAGAGATTCGTTTTATTGCTTTTTGGCGTAAATTCCACCAATTCTCTGATGATTCGAAGCACGTGCGACTTCCCTTTTTTGGGTGGAATAAATAATTCAATCTGATCTGAAAATAACATCAAACCAATTTTATCATTATTCACCGTTGCCGAAAATGCCATTGTTGCCGCAATCTCTGCAACTATTTCGCTTTTAAATTGCTTTGATGTTCCAAATAATGCAGATCCACTTACGTCGACCATTAGCATCATTGTCAGTTCGCGTTCTTCCTCAAAAACCTTTACATAAGGTTCGCGGTATCTCGCAGTAACATTCCAATCGATTGATCGCACATCATCTCCAAATTGATATTGACGCACCTCGCTAAAGGTCATACCTCGACCTTTAAAAGACGTGTGGTATTCGCCCGAAAAGATGTGATCGCTCAACCTTCGGGTCTTAATTTCAATTTTTCTAACTTTTTGGAGAATCTCTTTGGTATCCATTTTCCGCACCTAATCTCCCGAAATGGGAGAAATATTTATATTAAATAACTTTACTTCTTTAAGCCTTTCGGCAAAATTTATAAAGACTAAGGAACTTCTATTTCGTTTACAATTCTGTTGATTATATCCACCGAAGTTACATTTTCTGCTTCGGCTTCGTAGGTAATCCCAATTCTATGACGCAACACATCGTGAACAACCGCGCGTACATCTTCTGGAATCACATAACCTCTACGTTTGATAAAGGCATAACATTTTGCAGCAGTTGCAAGATTGATACTTCCACGTGGAGAAGCTCCAAAACCGATTAATGGTTTTAAACTTTCCAGTTTATACTTTTCAGGAAAACGCGTTGCGAAAACAATATCCAAAATATATTTTTCGATTTTCTCGTCCATATATACTTCACGAACCGCTTCTTGAGCACGAATAATTTGTGCCGCCGAAACAACAGGCTGAACTTTTGTAAAACCTCCGCTAAGATTTTGACGAATAATCATTCGCTCTTCGTCCATTTTTGGGTAATCAATAACCGTTTTTAGCATAAAACGATCGACTTGCGCTTCTGGCAATGGATATGTTCCTTCTTGCTCAATTGGGTTTTGGGTTGCCAATACTAAGAATGGTCTTTCTAGTTTAAAAGTAGTATCGCCAATGGTAACTTGTTTTTCCTGCATCGCTTCTAGCAACGCAGACTGCACTTTGGCTGGCGCACGGTTAATCTCATCTGCAAGTACAAAATTTGCGAAAATCGGTCCCTTTTTTATAGAGAATTCATTTTGCTGCATATTGTAGATCATCGTTCCTACAACATCAGCAGGCAAAAGATCGGGTGTAAATTGGATTCTACTAAAAGATCCTTCAATTGCTTGAGATAATGTATTAATTGCGAGTGTTTTTGCCAATCCTGGAACTCCTTCCAGCAAAATATGCCCTTGACCGAGAAGTCCAATTAGCAAACGCTCCGTCATATGTTTTTGTCCAACAATGACTTTATTCATTTCCATCATTAACAAATCAATAAAAGCACTTTCGCGTTCTATTTTTTCGTTAATTGCTCTGATATCCAAGGTAGCAGCAGTATCTTCCATTGTGGTTTTTTGTTGTAATTTTAAGTCGTAAAATTTTGTACTGCAAATTGAAAATTTATTGTCATGAAAATTGTTAAACCCAAGTTAAAACTTACAGCGTACGCTAGCATTTAAGGATGATTTATGATTTCATTTCTAAATCATTATAAGTTTAATAATAAGACTGTTAAGGATTTTAGCAAATAATAAATTACAATCTTCAATGGTAAATTTGTACTATGAATCTGAAAGTATCAAAATAAAATTCTGAAATTTGGTACTATAAAAATCAAGAAAATATGAAAACAGTTTTTATTACTGGAGCAACGAGTGGAATTGGAAAAGC
>CBDUDY010000206.1:0-4111 GCA_965366055.1 uncultured bacterium | reverse complement strand
AGCAACTTTCCATCTTTTGAAATTGAATTTTCTCGCCATTCGGTCCAGCTAAAGCATTAAGGAAACGAGTAGCATTCAAGTCTTCGTCTTTGCTGTTTTTATAATATACATTGATTGGATAGTCTTTGTCGTATCCATATTTTGCATTGTTGCTAATTTTTGTAAGGATAAAAGCATTCTGTTTGCTTAGTTGAGGTATTGCTGCATTATCATTTATATTCTTGATCGTATTTTTAGTGCTCACGCAGGATGTTAATGTAAAAATTAGGATGATCAAGTAGGCAATTGACTTTTTCATAGGTTAAGGTTTTTTCTTAGTCTGAATAATATAAGCAATTACTGCAGAGGTCACGATTCCCATACTTAGTGAGCCACCGACAATTTGCAAAAGGTAACTCTGTGAGTTAAAATAGCTTTCAGCCTGCTCTTGAGTGTAAACTTGACTGCTCACAGCATAGTTTGTCATGTTTTTAAAAAACGCTGGACTTATAACATTTACCGTAAGGTAGAAAACAGGTATTGCCAAAATTGTAATAAAAACTGTCATGATTGCACCGGAGACAAAAGCTTCCTTCCAATGGATGTTATTGTGATAAGAGATAATCTTCTTCTCACGTAAAGCAAAATAGTAGATAATGATTCCAATAAAACTAAACAGGGTGCTGTAGAGCGGATGTTTACTGATGTGAACATCGTGCCAACCCATTTCTTTTTCAAATACCATCCACGCCAAAGAGGCAATTGTATAGATGAAAGCCCATTTGATTTCAATCTTATATTTCGACATCATAATTGTTTACGTAAATAGGGCAAATTTAAGCTAATTTTTAGAAAACGGCTGTAACGATGCAGAAAGGATTGCCTATTTTTGCAACAAATTAAAAAATTTAGAATATGGAGATTCTTTCTCAAACTTGGCCATGGTATATTTCGGGCCTTTTGATAGGTGCTACAATGCTTCTATTAGTTTACTTTGGAAAATCTTTTGGTGTTTCTTCCAATTTAAGATCCTTATGTGCTATTGCTGGAGCAGGTAAATCTGTTCCCTTTTTTAACTTTGATTGGAAAGCGCAGCGTTGGAATCTTGTAGTAATCTTGGGTGGAATGATTGGTGGATTTATTGCTGTTCATTTTATGAGCGACCCTAGCAATGTGCAACTTAATCCTCAAACTGTTATACAACTACAGGAAATGCATATCGATGCGCCTCACGGAAAAATGCTTCCGAATGCGTTATTTGGACCAGAAGTTTTTTCGAGTCCTATAACAATTTTTATCTTGATAATTGGAGGAATTCTAATTGGTTTTGGAAGCCGTTATGCTGGAGGATGTACTTCCGGACACGCAATCTCGGGACTTAGTAATTTGCAAATTCCGTCGCTAAAAGCAGTAATCGGATTTTTTGTAGGTGGATTAATAATGGTACACTTACTGTACCCACTAATTTTTTAAGAAATGAAATATTTTAAATATCTTTTAGTTGGAATATTTTTCGGAATAGTTTTGACGAAATCTGAAGCTGTGTCTTGGTATAGAATTTACGAAATGTTTCAATTTCAATCGTTTCATATGTATGGAATAATTTGTACGGCAATCGCTACAGGGGTAATTGGTTTGCAAATTTTTAAAAGAATAGGCATTAAGGACTTCTACAAACAAGAAATTGAAATTGCAGATAAAGAACCTGGAAATTACAGGTATTGGATTGGTGGAATTTTATTTGGACTAGGCTGGGGACTTGTAGGAGCATGTCCAGGTCCAATATTCATTATGCTGGGAGCAGGATTTCTTCCCTTGATATTTGTGCTTCTAGGTGCATTATTAGGAACCTATATATACGGACTACTAAAAGACAAACTTCCTCATTAAGATGAATTTAGTATAAGTTGTTATAATATGAGAGAAAAATTCTCGTTATTTGAGCGATAACTAACTTAATAACAAAAATAATTATGAAATCATTTAAAATTTTGATCGCTACTGTGGTCTTATCAGCGTTAACATTAACATCATGTAGTAAAGATGACAATAATGTTCAAGTACCAACTTCTATAGTAGGAAAATGGAATTACGACAGAACGGTAACACAGACAAATATTGGAACGGATATCGGTCCAGAATTAATTACTTACTATATGGATGATGTTGCAGGATGTAATCGTGACTTTATCGAGTTTAAAGCTGATCAGGCAGTTAAGAAATCTGTATTCTTTAAAAACTCACAAGGTAATTGTGAAGAAAGTTCAAGTAATGGAACATTTATTAAAACTGGAGACATGGTAACGATTGTTCTTCCACAAGATCAAGAATACAACGGAACATTAAAAATCACAAAACTTACAAGTACAAATATGTCACTTGAAAGAACTCAAAACATTGGATCATCTACATTAATTGTAACTCAATTATTGACTAAGGCAGCTAACTAAGAAGTGCTTTTGAATAATAACAAAAAAGTCCTGATGCAAATCAGGACTTTTTTATTTTAAACTATTTCGGCGCTGAGACCAGCTTCAAGTAAGCTACTACATTGCGGCAGAAGTTCCTTCATGGCACCAGTTTTCACAGCGCACTTACCTACATAGTGAATAATTAACGAACATTGCTCTGCCTGCTCCGGCAAATGATTGCATACTCGCATTAGAGTTTCAATTACATGATCAAAAGTATTGACATCGTCATTGTAAACAATAATTTCATTATTTAAGACTACTTTAGTAGCGCGTGAACTTTGCTCTTTTACTTTTTCTTTGACACTCATAATTAATAAGATTTAATTAAATAATATCTACTATTTTTTCAAAAATCGAAGTGCAACCCAATTGTTGCGCTCTAACTGTTTCTCAAAGATTAGACCATTCTGCTTACATGAATCTGTAATAGCCTCAATATCTTCCACATAGAATCCGCTTAATAATAAGGTTCCTCCAGAGTGAAGACTTTTAGCGTAAACTGCCATATCATTCAACAAAATGTTTCTGTTGATATTCGCAATTATAAGGTCGTATGATTTTCCTTGCAACAATGATGCTTCGCCTTCGTAAACTGTAATGCTT
Source organism: uncultured bacterium (assembly GCA_965366055.1). Taxonomy (GTDB): domain Bacteria; phylum Bacteroidota; class Bacteroidia; order Flavobacteriales; family Flavobacteriaceae; genus Flavobacterium. The sequence goes on along the minus strand of CBDUDY010000206.1, from coordinate 1,055 downwards.
TTGCAATTATTGCGCTCAACATTTTCAATACTATTTAGATAGCACCAATTGTCAATATCAATTGCATCAATAGGTGTAGCTCCTTTCATTTCGGCAAGAATAGCCAAAATGGCAGTCCCGCATCCCATATCCAAAGTTTTTTTACCTTTTACATCCAAATCTAATAGATGCTGAATCATCATGTGAGTAGTCTCGTGATGCCCCGTTCCAAAACTCATTTTCGGTTCTATTACAATGTCATATTCTGCAGATGTTTTTGGGTGAAACGGTGCGCGAACGTGGCATTTGCCATCAACATCAATCGGATCAAAATTTTTCTCCCATTCTTCATTCCAATTAACCGCCGCAATTTCTTCAAAAGTATACGAAATCTTAAATTCAGGATTTTGCAAAATCATTATGTCTTCAAACATTCCTTCTTCCCACAGGGATTTCTGAATATACGCAGAGAAACCATTTTCGGTTTCCGAAAAACTTTCAAAAGGTTTTTCACCCAGTTCAGCAATCAAAATTTCAGATCCCAATTCTTTTGGCTCTACTTCAAAATGAAATCCTAAATATACATGTGACATAAAACAGTTATTTTTTTACAAAGATAACAATCGGCTTTCAAAAGATTGGAAGTAATGTAAATAATTATAGTTTTGCAGTAACTTGAAAAATTATGAAGAATATCGTTCTATTTCTGTTGTTTTGTAGCAGTTTTAATGCTTTAGGTCAGATTTCTATCCAGAAGACTACCGAGAACAATGATCTAAAATTATCGTCTCTTCCATACTATAGTTATGGAAAAGGTCTTGGAATAACATCTCCGGATAGTATTTTCCAGCTTAACATTCGATTCCGAATGCAAAATCGCGCTTCTTATTATGAAATGGAAGATAAACCAAATTATTTTGATGGTCAGATTCGGCGTTTAAGACTTCGTTTTGATGGTTATGTAGGAAATCCTAAATTTCTTTATGCGATCCAACTATCTTTTGCACCTGGCGATGTTGGGGAAATTAAAGATGGCGAAAATCTAAATATTATTCGTGATGCTGTGATTTTCTACC
>CBDUDY010000205.1:0-4146 GCA_965366055.1 uncultured bacterium | reverse complement strand
AGACAAGCAAGAACAAGGATTCTTTTAATCATTTTTGATTTTATATTGAAATGTTTGATTCAGACTTTCTAATAGAAAATTTGAATTGGCAAATATGGTATTTTTTAATCTTTTAGCCAAAAAAACTGCATCACCACCGGTAAAAATTGTGATAATGTTAGGAAAACGATTTTGGTACTCCAAAATGAACCCATCAATCTCATGCACAACTCCCTGCACTACGCCGCTAAGTATTGATTCTTGAGTGCTGTTGCCAATGAAATCTTCTGGATTATCCAATGCTAACAACGGCAGTTTCGCAGTATAATTATGCAAGGCTTTAAATCGCAATCCCAACCCTGGCGAAATCCCGCCTCCTATATATCGATCATTGCTATCCACAAAGTCATAAGTAATACAGGTACCAGCATCAATTATCAATCTATCACGCTTTGGAAATTGTAAAACAGCACCCGACGCAAGCACCATTCTATCGGCTCCCAAAGTTTTTGGAGTACTATAATGATTGCTAAACGGAAATTTCCAGTCGTTTGAGAGGTGATGTATTCGAATTTCAGTCGGTAAAACGGAAATAATTTCTGCATTTCCGACGGTCGCAACCACTAAATCATGGATATTGGGAAATTTTTTTAAAATATTTAAAACTTTTTTTTCAAGCTCTTCTTTCTCGAATTTCTCCACCTCCAATATTGTATTCTGCTCAAATACAGCCGCTTTAACCAGCGTGTTTCCAATGTCAATTACTAATATCATCCTTAAAATTTGATGCCGCAAAGATACACAATGATTTATTTTTAAAATAAATTTTGGAGAAGTAAAAAAGAGTTCTATATTTGCACCCGCATCAGCACGGTACCTTAGCTCAGTTGGTAGAGCAATGGACTGAAAATCCATGTGTCCCTGGTTCGAACCCTGGAGGTACCACGAAAAACCCGAATAGAAATATTCGGGTTTTTTATTTGGTATAAGTTCCAGATTTTTACATTTTTGATTTGGGCGAGACCTTCGCCACAACGATTTCTTCTTTCAAGAACAATCATCCACTTAGTTTTCATCAGAATATTGAATCTGGCTCAGGTCGGGCTGTTCGCTCCCAATCTTTATTGTAGCTTTTGCTCCGCAAAGCCACAATAAAGGATTTCCACTTCCATCCCTCTCGCAAACTCCGCCCCACAACACATTAATTACCTACGTTGAAAATATTTCCATTTTACAAAACCATCACAAAGTTTTCAATCCAAGACGTTTCGACCACTTACACCTTTCTTTTTCAAAACTATTAGCCTAAATTTACCTTTGGCACTAAAAAAACTGAATTATGAATAAGAAAATCTGTCTGCTATTCACAATTGTAGCAACATCTATGGCAACACAAGCACAAAAAAGTCAAAGCGACACTCAAAATCCCCTTTTGCAGGAATACAAAACTCCTTATAATGTTCCCCCATTTGACAAAATCACAAATGAACATTACAAACCAGCAATCATCAAAGGAATTGCAGACCACGACGCGGAAATCATAAGTATTGCGAATAATAAATCGGCAGCAACTTTTTCGAATACAATCGAAGCTTTAGAAAACGCTGGTCAGTTATTAAGCAATGTTACAACGGTGTTTTACAACGTAAATAGTGCAAACACGAATGATGAAATGCAGGCAATTGCCAAAGAAATGTCTCCAAGTCTTTCTGCACACAATGACGATATCTATCTAAATGAAGAGCTTTTTAAAAGAGTCAAATTCGTTTATGACAATCAAGGTGGAATGAAGCTAGGAAGCGAACAATCTAAGCTTTTAGAAGAAACATATAAGTCATTCGTGCGTAGTGGCGCAAATCTTTCTAACGCTAACAAAGGGAAACTTCGAGAAATCAACTCTCGACTATCATTATTAACCCTAACTTATGGTCAGAATGTATTAGCAGAAACTAACAGTTACGAACTTCTAATTACTGACAAAAAAGATTTAGCAGGATTGCCGCAGAATATTATCGATTCTGCTGCTGATGTTGCTAAACAAAGAAAAAAAAGCGGTTGGATCTTTACACTTTCGAATGCGAGTGTAATGCCGTTTTTACAATATGCTGATAATCGCGAACTGCGTAAAGAAATTTGGACCGCTTATCAAAATCGTGCAAACAACGATAATCAATACGATAATAAAAAGGTTCTGATCGAAATCGCCAACTTGCGAACTGAAAAAGCACAGATGATGGGCTACAAAACTTATGCAGATTATGGTTTAGAAGAAACGATGGCAAAAAATCCAGAAAGCGTTTTAACCCTGCTGAATGATTTATGGAAACCAGCTTTAGTAAATGCTAAAAATGAAACTGCTGCTATCAAAAAAATGATGGTTGCCGATAAAATTACTGGAGATGTTCAACCATATGATTGGAGATATTATACTGAAAAAATCAGAAAAGATCGTTTTGATTTGGATGAACAACAACTAAAAGAATATCTAAGTATTGACAATGTACAAAACGGAATATTTGCAGTAACAAATAAATTATTTGGATTAAAATACAAGCAACTGACCAACATTCCAACGTTCCACGACGACGTTACAACTTGGGTTGTACTAGATGCTGATGGCACTGAGTTAGGGATTTTACTAATGGACTTCTACGCAAGATCTTCAAAAAGAGGTGGTGCTTGGATGACATCTTATCGCAAACAACAAATGAAAGATGGGAAGAGAATACTGCCAGTAATTTCATTGACTTGTAATTTCCCAGCACCAAGTGGAGATTCGCCAACTTTATTAACGTTTGATGAAACGACGACATTCTTCCACGAATTTGGACACGGATTACACGGATTATTATCAAATGTAAATTACAAGAGTCTATCTGGAACCAGCGTAAGTCGCGATTTTGTTGAATTACCGTCTCAAATAATGGAAAATTGGGCAACCGATCCCGAAGTACTTAAAATGTATGCTAAGCACTATAAAACTGGCGAAATAATGCCAGAAGGATTGATCGCTAAATTCCAGAAAGCTGGTACTTTTGACCAAGGATTTGCAACTGTAGAATACTTAGCAGCTGCAATATTAGATATGGATTATCATACTCAAAGCAAACCTATCACAATGAGTGCTGAAGAATTTGAAAAGCAATCTTTGGATAAAATTGGCCTTACAGGCGCAATTATTCCTAGATACAGAAGTACTTATTACACTCACGTGTTTTCCGGTGGATACGCGGCAGGTTATTACAGCTACATTTGGGCAGCAGTTTTAGACGCAGATGCATTTGATGCGTTTAAGAAAACCTCATTATTTAATCCTGATTTGGCCAAAAAATTCAGAACACACATCCTAGAAAAAGGCGGTACAGAAGACTCAATGATTTTATACAATAAATTTAGAGGTAAAAAACCTGAAGTAAAGCCATTGTTAATTAGACGTGGATTGGCACTTTAGCATCGTTAAACTAACGTCCAAAATGTTCCGGTACAATCAAATGTACCACATAATACAAAACCTTGTAGACACGCGAGCAATCGCGCATCTACAAGGTTTTTTTTTATCCGTGATAAACTCGAGATGCGATAATCTTTCCGTCTCGGATTTCCAAAACTTCAGCCACCATCATATCCTCTTCACCATCAACCTGACGCAAATACTCCATAAAAACGTGGCGCTCATTTGCAGTAAGCGAGGTTACTTTATAATGCAAAGTTGGCAACCTATCAAAAGCATCTTTCCACCATTCAGCAAGCGCTTGTTTCCCGCTAACTTTTCCATTAGTTTCAGGCTTTCTAACTTTCAACTTTGGACTGTAATGTTCAGCATAGTCATCGTAAAGAGATAAAAGCTGATCTAGATTATGCGAATTAAAAGCATCAAACCACTTAAAAGCAATTTGCTGTAAACTATTTGGAGTCATATTTATTTTTTTGAAATGCTGCAGAAATTTTTTGCCGATTAATTTGCAAATGTAGGTCTAATTATAAATCTCCTTCAATGGGGTTTGCCAATTTTTTTGAAAAGGAACAACTAATTCTTATTCCGTTGTAAAATCCCGTAGGCATGAGCATTTTTGTCACAACGGATTTTAATACGTTGCAAATGGATTTGGTGAAGCTTTAAATTTCAAAGAGACAGCCCTTACAATTTTTTCACGCAATTATAATCCC
>CBDUDY010000204.1:0-4265 GCA_965366055.1 uncultured bacterium | reverse complement strand
GTAGAATTCTCATAAGAATACCGCACCGCATTCGAAATTAAGTTGGTCAAAATCCAAGCAGTTTTTTCGCTATCGGCTTTTACATTTGGAAGATTTTCTTGAAATGAAACTTCAAACTTTATCTGCTTCTGATCGGCCTGAGTTTGAGTGGCATCAATCGCGTATTGCATAATATCCACGGGATTGCAAGGTTTTATCGCCAATTGAACATTCCCACTTTCCACCTGCGCGATATTCAAAAGCTCTCCTGTAATCTTCAAAAGTCGGTTTGAATCTTCTTTTATACTTTCAACTAGATTCTTTTGCTCCTGATTTAAGTTGCCAATTTTTTCATTTTCTAATAATTGAAGACTCATTTTGATGGACGAAATCGGAGTTTTGAATTCGTGAGAAACCGTTCCGATGAAATTCGTTTTCGCGATATCCAATTCTTTCAAAGCGGTAATATTTTTCAACAAAATAACATAACCAATCAGCTGTGGATTCTCTTCTCCCGTTGGAATAATCTGAATATCCACAAACTCTTTTTCGAAATAACTCTCCTTATTATCCGCGAAAATCTTAATCACTTTCTCCGTGCGCTGCTTTTCTGGCAACAGCAAATCTCTGGTTAGAGTTCTCACCAAATCATTGTAAACTGCCACATCCTGAATCTGCTTTCCTAAAACTTCAGCTTCCTTAAGTCCCGTAATTACTAGTGCTTCATCATTTATAAAAAGAATATTTTTATTCTCATCAATCCCAATTACAGGATCGTGCATATTATTTATCAAGGTTTCAATTCTCTTTTTGCCCTGAATAATTTTGTCCAATTTACTTTCTGAATATTCTTCAAGCTTCTGAGCCATCGTATTGAAGGAAGTTGCAAGCTCGCCAAATTCATTATACTCATCAAAATGCACGCGCTCGTGGTAATTCTGAGCAGCAATCTGCTTGATACTATTCGTCAGCTCTTTAATAGGATTTGCGATATTTCCTGGAAGATTCACCAGCAAAATAAAGGCAATTATAAAACACATCGCGCCAGCAAACGAAATCCATAAATAAGCGCTTTCGGCGGTGTCATTTGCAAGATTGCTTTTTCGCTCAATTGCTTGCATATTCAAACGCATTACCTCAGCAATATCCTTGCGCAATAGAGATGACAATGTAGAATCTGAAGGATTTATTTTTAAATTTTCAAAATGCTCCACAATCGTTTTCGTTGCTTCCCCTTCTCCTATTTCGGTAACGTTTTTCTTTTGCTTTTCTAAATTCAATTGAAAATTTGCCACAGCCGAACTATCCTTGGAAATATCTTCAAGTGCCAAAATCATATTTCGTGAAAACTGCAACGAAAAGTAATTCGCTCTAAGAATATTATTGGTGTCTTTTTTCAGACTATTCACAAACCAACCACTTACCAATGCTAGCAATATTATTAGCAAGAAAAGTAGGCCTACGCCAAAAGTCAATTTTGTTTTAATTTTCATTATGATAGAATAATTAAATCGATATTGCCGAAAGATAATTTTTTTACAAGTGTATTAAACAAATTAATCCCAACTATTGCTCTCCAAAAACTCAGTTTTGGTCTTCCAATACAAACAGTTGTAATTTTGCGTTCAGCTACCTGATCGAGAATCGTTGCAACAACGGCTTCACTTTCTACTTTAATAATTTCAGCTCCCAATTCGGTAGCTAATTTATAGTTATTTATCAAGTGTCGTTGCTTATCGAGTGCAATTTTATCCAAACTTTCGCTCGGTTTCTGCACGTACAAAACGTACCATTTACTATGGTAATAATTTGCTAATCTTGCCGTCTTTTTGATCACGGTTCGCGCGGTTTTCTCGTTACTGCTAATGCAAGCCAGAAAACGTTCCTGCTTTAAAACATTGGGTTTTGTAACTTCAGTCTCCACAATTCGGTTCACTTGTGAAGCTACTTCTTTTAAAGCCAATTCTCGAAGTTGCAGAATATGGTCGCTCTGAAAGAAATTTTTGAGAGCAGCTTCAATTTTTTCTGCTTTGTAAATTTTTCCTTCTTTAAGTCGGCCAATTAGTTCATCTGAAGTCAAATCGATATTTACAACCTCATCTGCCTGCGACAAAACATAATCGGGAACGCGTTCTGTGACGTCAATTCCCGTTATATTTTTCATTTCATCTTTGAGACTTTCGATATGTTGAATATTGACCGCCGAAATCACATTGATTCCAGCGTCCAAAATATCCATTACATCCTGCCATCTCTTTTCATTGGCGCTTCCGCTAATATTTGTATGCGCCAGTTCATCTACAATTACAATTTCAGGCCGAAGATTTATGATTGCCGAAACATCCATTTCTTCCAATTCCTTGCCTTTATAAAATAATTTTCGACGCGGAATTATCGGCAATCCTTGCAACTGCTCGTCGGTTTCTTGCCGACCGTGAGTTTCTACATATCCAATCTTTACATCAACTCCATTTTTTAATAAAGCACGAGCTTCCTGAAGCATTCGGTAAGTTTTACCAACTCCAGCGCTCATTCCGATATAGACTTTCAGCTTGCCACGTCTCGACTTTTTAATAAGATCGAGGAAATGTTCAGCTGATTTTTTTTGAGGTTCCATTGATAATTTTAGATAAAGATTGGATGTAGAAAATAATGCTAAAAACTAAATGTTAGTGCTGTACTCAACAAGGTATTTGTATCCGAAAAAGTGTCGTTACGCTTTTCAAAAATAGCGTTTTCACTATTCATACTTCGCAATTCTGTCCGCCACATTACATTTGAAGTTATAGCATAATCTAAGTTAAGCGAATATCCGAAAGTTTTGAATCCTTCAGGCTGCTCTACCGCGATAATTACCCCATTTTCGTCATTGTAATATTCCGCTCTTGCAGCAAGACTTACTTTTTCTGAAGCTTTATACTTTACAATTACGATTGGTGCAAACCAAGAATTATAAGCATCACTTCCTTTCTCTTTTTGCTGCGCTCCAATATCAAAAGCCGCAATAAGTTGCCATTGATCATTAACTTGAAACTGCCCGTACAAATCGTGAAAGTAGCGCATTGCTCTGGTTTCGTCTGGCTGATCACTTCCGATGAATGAACTACTATTGATGGTAATTTTACTCGTTGGTTTGTAAGTTATTTGATGCCCAAATGCCATTGTCGAATTTCCATCCACTCTCGCAATTCGCTGCCAACCGTTTAAAACCAACGCACTCAAAAACCATTTCTCACTTGGACTTGTGTACGATATCTTTGCGCCAGTTTCAAAATACGGAGAGTTTTCTGCTGGAATACTTCTCGTCAAAGTTAGATTGTCTTTCCCTATTGCGCTTTCAAATCCGATGTGCGAAGGCATCAAACCTGCATCAATCCACAAATTGTGTTTACTCGAAATTTTTACGCCCACGTTTGCTTCGTACATATTTTTTAGAACGCCATTCTCTGCGGCATAATTTGCATTTAAATATGTTCCCGTTCCGATGGCTAAATTTGCTCGCAATTTCTCAGTAGAATAAACCCCTTTGATAAAAGCGAGGTTAATATTCACTTCGTTATTTCGGTTGTGACTGTAAATAAAAGGCGGTCTTGTATTGTTCTTCGGATTGTTGAAATCGTAATTATAATAAGCTTCAGCATATCCGCTGAATGAAAAAGGATTTGGAGTTTCTACTTCTTCTTGCGCCATTGCTGAAAAGCCAAGCGAACAAAAGATAGTTGATAGTATTAATGATGGTTTCATTTTTTCTGTTGAATTAACTTTGTATTATTTAAGATTGTCTAATGCGATATTCAATTTGAGAACATTGATTTTCTCTGGGCCGAATAATCCCAAAAGCGGTTTTTCGATTTGATTTTCGATCAATTTATCAACCGCTGATTTTTCGATATTTCTAACTTTCGAAATTCTCTCCGCTTGAACTTTTGCGCCTTGAACCGAAATATTTGGATCCAATCCACTTCCACTCGCGGTGATCAAATCCACCGGAATTTCAGAAACATTTTCCGAAGGATTTTTGATTAGAAAAGAATCAACTCTGGTTTGAACTTCTGCCAAATATTCCTCGTTTGAAGCACCTTTATTGCTTGCTCCAGATCCAGCGGCGTTGTAATCTACCGCCGAAGGTCTTGAGTTAAAATATTTAGGATCGGTAAATTTCTGACCCACATTACTGTATTGTTTCTGACCGTTGTGCATTACAATTTCGCCTTTTCCCTGATTTGGAGATGCTTGAGCGATTGCCCAGATTGCCATTGGATAAACAACTGCAAAAAGCAATAATG
>CBDUDY010000203.1:0-4288 GCA_965366055.1 uncultured bacterium | reverse complement strand
CTATTTTCTAAAATGAGATATTGACTATATTTGCAAAACTTAATCTGATGATAATGAAATATAAAAGAATTCTCTTAAAACTTAGCGGTGAGGCATTAATGGGAGACCGTCAATACGGAATTGATCCTGTAAGATTGGCCGAATATGCAGCCGAAATTAAACAAATTCACGAGCAGGGTATTCAGATTGCTATAGTTATTGGAGGAGGAAATATTTTCCGCGGATTGGCTGGAGCTGCAAATGGTATGGATCGTGTTCAAGGCGATTATATGGGAATGCTTGCCACCGTTATCAATGGTATGGCGCTTCAGGGTGCTCTTGAAGATGCTGGAATGCTGACTCGTTTGCAAACTGCATTGAAAATTGAGGCGATTGCTGAACCTTATATTAAGCGTCGTGCGGTGCGTCACCTTGAAAAAGGTAGAATCGTAATCTTTGGTGCTGGAACTGGAAATCCATATTTTACTACGGATACTGCGGCGGTACTTAGAGGTGTGGAAGTGCACGCGGATGTGATTCTTAAAGGAACTCGAGTAGATGGAATTTACGATCAAGATCCTGAAAAATTTCCGGATGCAGTAAAATTCGATACGATTAGTTTTGACGATTGCTTGAAGAAAAATCTGAACGTTATGGATACGACAGCTTTTACTTTGAGTCTAGAAAATAAATTGCCAATTGTAGTTTTTGATATGAATAAGGAAGGAAATCTTCTAAAAATCTGTCAAGGCGAAAACATTGGAACGGTTGTGAATGTCTAAGAATTTAGGCAGCTGAAAAATTAGATAATTAAACTGAACAGATAGCGATGAACGAAGAGATTGATTTTATATTAGACAGTACAAAGGAATCTATGGAAGGTTCTATTGAGCACTTGGAAAAGGAATTTGCTAATATTCGCGCGGGGAAAGCATCTCCTGCAATGTTGGGAAGTGTATTTGTAGATTATTACGGATCTGCGACACAAATTTCGCAAGTTGCCAATATTAACGTCCCTGACGCGAGAACAATTACGGTTCAGCCATGGGAAAAAAATATGCTTCATCCGATAGAGAAAGCAATTATGGTTGCCAACATTGGTTTTAATCCAATGAATAATGGTGATTTGATCATTATTACGGTTCCTGCGCTTACAGAAGAACGCAGACGTGATCTTGCAAAACAAGCAAAAGTTGAGGCGGAAGATGCGAAAATCGGAATTAGAAATTCTCGTAAAGATGCTAATACTGAAATTAAGAAACTTGAAAAAGCTGGAACTTCAGAAGACGTGTGCAAAAGTGCAGAAGACGAAGTACAGACCTTAACGAACGCTTATATCAAGAAAATTGATGAGCATTTGTCTGTAAAAGAAGCTGAAATAATGAAGGTATAATATACTTTCGATACCTAATAAAAGTCTGTCCGTCGTAGTTTTAGATTATGCTGTGACGGACTTTTACTTTTTTGAATAACTACAAATCAGTTGCTCTCGCAAATGAAATATCTCAGCTTTTTATTTCTACTATTTTCCCTCAGTATGCAGGGACAATTCTCGTTGAGCGGAATTGTGAAAAATAAAAAGACTGGAAAAGCGGTTCCGTTTGCGACCATTTCTTTCAATTCTTCCAATAAAACTGCGGACATTAATGGTTTGTTCGAAATAGAAAGTGATACTCCATTTACGATTATCGAAGCGGCTCAAATTGGGTTTAGCAAGGAGCGATTTGTGGTCAAAAATAATCAGAGCCAAATAATAATATCGCTTGCTCCAAGCAATGTTGATGAGCATACAGATATTCGAGCACAGCAGATTATTGCGATGGCAATTTCTTTTAGAAATGATAATAATCCTGCGAAGAAGCTGAATTCATATCAGTTTAAAGGATATAATAAACTTCTGGTAAGTGCGAATCCAGATTCGATAAAAGTTGAATTTGATACCATTACAAAACGGAATTTCTTTGGCAAACGCACACAGAAAATCGATTCGTCTCTTTATAAATTCAAAAAAATTATTGATTACCGCGATTTGATTCAAACTGAAAAGGCGTCGCTTTTTAAGTATGATGGCAAGCATTTTCAAGAAAATATTCTTGGCGTAAAAATGTCTGGATTGAAAAAACCTATTTATGAAATTCTAGGTTTTAACCTCCAATCCTACTCGATCTACGACAATAGTTATACGTTGTTTGAAACCAAATACAACAGTCCAATTGCCAAAGATGCGCTCAAAGACTATTACTATCAAGTTCTGGACAGCGTGAGTATCGAAGGCAGAAAAACTTTTTTGATCTTCTTCAAAAACAAAAAAGTAAGTCGGGCTTCAGGATTGGAGGGACTTCTTTTTATAGATAGTCAGAATTATGCTATTGCAAAATCTATAATGCACATTGGTGGCGTTCTCGATATTAGCGGCATTCACGATTTTACCTTTCTGGAAGAACAGCAGTTGTGGTGGCCTAAGAAAACGACTTTCCGAATTTTAAAAGGTAGTAAGGAAGAAGATATTCGTCTTTTGGGTGGCATTATAAAATTTGATCGAAGTGATAATATTTCGGGAATTGACCGACGCAATGATCCTTCAGATCTTACTTATTTATTGTCGACCACGATTTATTCAGATTTAGAAATTAATGAAGCTGTTGAAATAAAACGTCCTGGAATTGCGATGGTTATTAAAGAATCCGCAATTAATCGCCCACAAGAATTCTGGAAAGAGTATCGAAAAGACACCTTATCGGCGCGCGAGATAAATACGTATATCGCGATGGATAGCCTAGTGATAAATAGCAATATCGAAAAGAAATTACGCTTAGGCCGAAAAATAATCAACGGCTATGTGCCAATTGGAGCGTTTGATTTGGATTTGAGACATTTATTGAGTTTCAATAATTATGAAGGCTTTCGATTGGGACTTGGCGGAGTTACGAACGAACATTTGTCAGAGAAATTCCGATTAGAAGGCTATGCTGCGTATGGAACAAAAGATGGAACTTTTAAATATAATTTTGGAGCAGCAACCAGAATTGGAAAAAGTTCGAATTCTTGGTTTGGCGCTTCTTATACCGATGATGTAAAAGAGATCGCGAGTACTTCATTTGCAATTGATAAGAGGAATTTCAAGATTTACGATCCGCGACCTATCAATATTAGTACTTTTTACAACTACAAAATGTACAAAATGTATATTGAAAATCGCATTTTACCGAAAACCGAAAGTATTTGGCAAGTTTCGACCACAGCAGTTGAACCTAAATTCAACTACGTTTTCTTGAACGATGGAAAATCTTATACTTCTTATAATATGACCACGGCGATGGTGTCATTACAATGGAATCCTTATAGCGATTTTATGCAGACGCCTTCTGGTCGGTTGGAAATAGACAAGCGATTTCCAAAATTCACTTTTCAGTTTACACAGTCATTGCCGGGAATTGCAAAAAATGATTTTGAATTTGGAAAGATAGATTTGCGAATTGAATTCGAAAAAAAATATTTGAATGGTCAGAAGAGTTCATTTCTAACGGAAGCGGGCTATGCTTATGGCGATACTCCGCTGACCCATCTTTATAATAATTCTCCCAACAATTTAAATAAAGATAATATTATTCAGCGGATTACTTTTGCTGGTAAAAATGCTTTTGAAACAATGTATTTTAATGAGTTTTTCTCTAGTCAGTACGTACTATTTCAGTTGAAGCACGGATTTAAAAAGTCAAATTTTGCAGGCGCTTTTTCGCCAACGATTGTAGTTGTAAGTCGCGCAGCTTGGGGAAATATGGAGAAACCTGAACAACATTTGGGAATCGATTATAAAACTTTAGATCAAGGCTATTTTGAGTCTGGAGTTGAATTTAATCAAATGTTGCGCTTTTTTGGACTTTCGGCGTTTTACAGATACGGACCAAATCAATTATCAAGATTCGAAGACAATATTTCAATCAAAGTAAGTTTCCAAATCAATTTAGGCTTCTAATTACTTGAGACAAATTTCAATCCTATAATCGAAGAAATTAAGGTAATCAGGAAAAATATTCTCCAGAAAGTCGCCGGTTCTTTGAAGACAAAAATTCCAACTAAAACTGTTCCTACCGCTCCAATTCCAGTCCAAACCGCATAAGCAGTTCCGATTGGAAGCGTTTGAGTTGCTTTATAAAGTAAAAACATACTTACAGCCAGACAAGCTAAAAATCCCATCATCCAGAAAAACGATGTTCTTCCCGTTGTTTCGTTGGCTTTGCCGAGACAAGATGCGAATCCAACTTCAAAAAATCCGCCAATAATAAGTAAAATCCAATTCATAGTTTTT
>CBDUDY010000202.1:0-4315 GCA_965366055.1 uncultured bacterium | reverse complement strand
GAAATGCCAAATTATGGTAAAAAAGGAAGAGGAAAACTTTTTGTTGAAGGAATGGTCGTGGCAATTGAGCCGATGATCAACCTTGGAACAAAAAACATTAAACAACTTAAGGACGGTTGGACAATCCTAACCGCAGACGGAAAACCATCTGCACACTTTGAGCACGATGTTGCACTTATTGACGGAAAACCTGAATTACTTTCGACCTTCGCTTACATTTACAAAGCTTTGGGAATCGAATCTAATGAAGAAGATGAGTTCAGAAAAACTCCTTTAGTCCTATAATACTGCTTTTGCAATAACTGTTTTTGTCTCGTAAGAGTAGTATGAAAAAAATATTTAGTTACGTTTTAAACTTAATTCCCAGACCTTTATTAATAAGGTTGAGTTATGTAGTCCGTCCAGTTTTAGCAACAATGCTCAAGGGCGATAAATTTACAGATCCTATAGATGGCAAGAGTTTCAAAAAATTCTTGCCGTACGGTTATGGCAAACAACGTGACAATGTTTTAGCTCCAGGGACACTTTCTCTTGAGCGCCACCGATTATTGTGGTTATATCTTCAAAACGAAACTGATTTTTTTACCGCTCCCAAAAAAGTTCTGCACTTTGCACCAGAGCAAGCATTTTACAAAAGGTTTAGAAACCAAAAAAATCTAGATTACACTACAACTGATTTACTTTCGCCATTGGCCGATGTCAAAGCGGATATTTGCAACTTGCCTTTTGAAGATAATATGTATGATGTGATTCTTTGCAACCACGTTTTAGAACATATTCCTGATGACAGGAAAGCGATGCAAGAATTGTACAGAGTTTTAAAACCCGGCGGAATGGCAATTCTTCAAGTCCCTCAAGAATTGCAGAGAGCCAGCACTTTTACTGACGATACAATTACAGATGCAAAAGAACGCGCAGCAATTTTTGGACAGTACGATCACGTTCGAATTTACGGTCGTGATTATTTTGACACCTTAAGATCTGAAGGTTTTAGAGTTGAAGAAGTAGATTACACCAAAACACTTTCTGTCGAAGATGTAGAAAAATACGCTCTTGCCAAAGGCGAAATAATTCCTGTCTGCACAAAGTAACCTTCTTCCCCATTCTATAAAAATTGGCACCGCAATTGTACTTGAGAATTTGTTATATTTACAATCTCCAAATAATTACGTATGTACAAATTTATAGTTTCTGCCCTGCTTCTTATAGTGTCTATTTCAAATTCGGTAGCTCAGAAAGTCGTAGAAACACCTCCACCTTTTAATATTAAAACCGTTGCGTTTTATCAAAATGGTCAAGTTTCAGTTCCAATAATCGGACTTAGAGATTCTTTTCAGTTAGAATTTGACGACCTTTTTGGGAACGAAGCCGATTACTACTACGAAATTCAACATTGCGACTACAATTGGAATCCATCAGGATTGTCAAAAATTGATTATATACAAGGCTTCGACAATCAACGAATTCAAAATTATACCAATTCATTTAATACGCTTCAACTATATTCTCATTATAGACTATCGTTTCCTAATAAGCTAACGCAGTTTTTAATTAGTGGAAATTACCTCATCAAAATCTTAAATGATGATAAGGAAGTGGTTTTTTCGCGCAAGCTAATACTCTTTGAAGATATCGTAAATGTTCCTGTTCAAGTTAAGCGAGCCAGAAATATAAGTGTTATCAAGGAAAAACAGAATCTAGAATTCTCCATACTTTCTCCAAACCTTCTATTCCAAAATCCTACTCTAAATGTAAAAGTACTTTTATTAAAGAATGGAGAACTCAGAAATGCCATTTCCAACATTAAACCGATGTACACAATTGGGAATGATTTGATTTATAAATATGACACCGAAACTCAATTTTGGGGTGGAAATGAGTTCTTATATTTTGATAATAAAGACATCCGTTCGGCAAACAATTATGTGGGTCGAGTCGATTCCAAGGAGATTTACAACGCGCATTTGTATCAGCACGACGCTCGAGCGAATAAGCCTTATACACTTGCACCAGACATCAACGGAAGTTTCTTCGTCAACAATATTGGAGCCGAAAACTTTACGGTTGAGTCAGATTATGCTTGGGTATTTTTCACCTTATCGGCGCCGGCAAATTTTACAAAAAAAGATATTTACGTCAACGGAATGTTTAACAATTATGCGTTAGGCGAGGAAAATAGAATGGACTACAATTCAAAATCAGGATTGTACGAAAAAGCAATAATGATCAAACAGGGTTTTACCAATTATCAATATCAGATCGCAGATAAAAACGGTACTATTGATCAGAAAAATGCAATCGACGGTAACTTTTACGAAACTGAAAATAGCTATATCGTACTCGTATATTACCGCGAGAGCAATCAGCGTTATGATAGAGTAATTGGTCGAGGCGCTGCAAGTTCCTTGGATATAACCAATTAACGACTGCCAATTGTGGAGATTTTTTTGTAATTTTGGTAAACATTCGTCATCTTAGCAGTTATGGTTACACAAATCACACGAGGTATAAAAATTACGGTACTTACAGGTTTTGAAGGTACTTTCCTTAAAAACTACCGTTTGCATTTTGCGTTCAGCTATCAGATCACTATCGAAAATCATAGCAAGGATTCGGTACAATTAATTTCCAGACATTGGGATATTTTTGATGCGCTCAATGATCCCGAAGAAGTCGAAGGCGAAGGCGTAGTCGGGCTGAAACCTGTTTTAAAACCTGGCGAATCCCACACCTACAGCTCCGGCTGCTTCCTAGAATCTCCTTTTGGATCCATGAAAGGCTATTTTAATATGGTCAATTTCACCAGTACTAGAAAGTTCAAAGTCGTAGTTCCTTCGTTCAAATTAAGCGCTCCTTTTGCGCTGAACTAATCAATTTTCAATATTTTTTGGAAGGCTTACGCCAAAAGACTTCCGTACAATTCAGCTTGCATCTATATCGAGGAAGATAATCGTCTTGTAGACCTCTAGCAAGAAGGTTTTTTTGTCTTCGGTTGAAGCTATATCTACTCTAGAATTCCGTACTATCAAACAGCTGATATTGCAGTTCTGTTCCGCACGCAACATGCTTAATGATCCTTAATTTCTGACAGCTTCAGATTTTAATACATTTAATTTTTTACCAGTAAGGTATTAAAATTAATCAAGAGCACAACTTGATTACAGCGGTGACTCTGACGATTATTTGCAACGAGTAGCTACTTTATTGAAATACGTAAATAGAGCATCTGTTAAGCGAATCTTGTAAATGTATTGTCGATCATTATTTAATTCCTCTCAATTAAGGTGCAATTTCTTCATTCCTCGCAATGACCATTTTGCGACTGTACTGAGAATCTAGTCCATCAATCAGTCTATATGAATTTGAGTTTTGGGTTTTCGAATGCTATTACTTATTTTCAAATAGTATTACTTATAATATTTACTTCTAAGTTAAACGCGCCACAGATGCTATGCTTAAATTTCAGTAGAAAGTAGGAAGTCACCATAGGCAAGCAGCAGATTACGCTTGGCAATTTTCAAATACTGAAACCTTTTCTCTTAATTGTTAAAATTCTAAATGGTTAGATTTTCTACCATAAAGGCATTAAGATAAATGAAGATATAGCGGAAAGTCCTAATTTCTATAAAAATCTACTTCTTACTATTCAAACCGACCGTTTACTGCAAAAAAAAATCGCCCCGAAGGGCGATTTTCATATTGTATAACTTTCTGTTTAGTTAATTGTTTTCTTTGTGACTTTGATACCATCAATAGATGTAATCTTCACGATCAAAACTTGATTGGTTTCTCCAACATTGATCGAAACTTCATTAGAGTTAATATTTTTGGCAACAGCCAACAACCTTCCTCTTACGTCGTATACTTCCACTAAGTCTAGCGTTACACTTCCAGAATTGATAACAACATTGCTTTCCTTTTTATAAAGTACTACAGAATTAGAATCGAAAGTAGGGTTTTTAACCGATAATGCATTTTGGTACACAACCAGAAAACGATCTGCAAATGTCCCCGCTTCTGAAGCGAATGTATAGCTACCCGATTTTAAATCGTGATCTACTCCAGTTTGGGCATCTCTCAAGAATATATCTTGATTTCCTAAAAACAGTCCATCAACGTGATCGATCGCTATTGTATAGTTTCCTGCATTCTTAACTTTGAAGTTCATCGGTACAATATCAGCCGGACTAAAAGGAAGTGCTTTCCCTTGAATTGCGTAAGGCACATTTCCGATTAAAGAGCTAAATGCAATATCTCCATCATTGATGTATTTACCATCAGAAGAATCTAAATCATTGCTACCATCTGTAAAGTA
>CBDUDY010000201.1:0-4318 GCA_965366055.1 uncultured bacterium | reverse complement strand
AAAATCAAAAATGTTGCGCCATACGGAATCAGATATTTGCTAAGTGCCATTCCGTTTAAAATAGCTCCCATTGCGTGCTCACGTATTCCAAAATGAAAATTCCGACCATCGCGATGTTTTGCTGAAAAGGATTGAAAAGCATCAAGATTCGTATCTGTAGAAGGTGAAAGATCGGCAGATCCTCCAATTAATTGCGGGAAATATTCGGCAATAGCATTTAGCGTTTTACCTGAAGCTTTTCTGGTAGCCAATTCTTCGCCTGCTTCAAAAATCGGAAGTTTTTTCTCCCAACCTTCAGGTAATTTTCCCGAAGTGATATTTTCATATTCTTTGGCAAGATCCGGATGACGCTCTTTATATCTTTTATATAATTCATTCCAATCATCTTCATTCTTTGCCGATTTTTTTCCAGCCTTTTGATAAAAATCTGAAACCTCATCTGGAATCACAAAACTTTTGTCAGGATCAAATCCGAAATTTTCTTTGACCAAGCGAACCTCATCTTTGCCTAATGGCGAACCGTGTGCTGCAGCAGTATTTTGTTTATTTGGACTTCCGTAACCAATTTGACTGCGGACTTTTATAATTGATGGTCGAGAAGTTTCATTTTGAGCATTTTTAATTGCTTTAGAAAGGGCTTCTAAATCATTAATGTCTGGCAGGTTTTGAACGTGCCAACCGTACGCTTCAAATCTTTTGGAAACATCCTCATCAAAAGCGAGATCTGTATCACCTTCAATTGTGATGTGATTGCTATCGTAGAAGTAAATTATATTTCCCAATTCTAAATGCCCAGCAAGAGAAGCTGCTTCGGCAGTAACGCCTTCCATTAAATCTCCATCACTACAGATGGCATAAATATGATAATCGAAAATATTAAAATCAGGTTGATTGTATCGAGCGGCCATATATTGCTGGGCAATCGCCATTCCTACTCCGTTTGCAAATCCTTGACCAAGTGGTCCAGTTGTAACTTCAATTCCAGGAGTTAAACCATATTCTGGATGACCAGCAGTAATACTATGAAGTTGGCGGAAATTCTTAATGTCTTCTAGCGAAATTTTATAACCCGTTAGATGCAGATAACTGTACTGCAGCATACAAGCGTGTCCGCAAGAAAGTACGAATCTATCTCGATTTGCCCATTCTGGATTTTGAGGATTGTATTTCATCACTTCTGACCACAAAATATGTCCTAAAGGTGAAAGTGCCATTGGAGTTCCTGGATGTCCAGAATTGGCTTTTTGTACGGCATCTGCTGATAAAACTCTTACGGTGTCAATACATTTCTGAATTAAATTTTCTGATTTCATTATATTGTTTTTCTCGTTTAATTTGTTCCGGCTCTAAAAGGTTGTAATTTCTGATCAGGTTCTATAAAATATATTGAAGCAGAATTACAGAAAAATATCATAATCAATATGAATTTGAAGTGATGCTGATACTTTGAAATCATACTACAAAACAGCAATTTTTATAAATCAGAAACAGATTATTTTTTTTCTAATATTGAAGTGGAAGGAAATTTTTTTAGCCTTTTAAAGTTAAGTAGTTCTTTATAAATTAATTTATAAAACGCAAATTATACGTTACATCATTCCCATTCAATACTAGATAGTTGTGTTGTAAAATCAATTATATAAATTTCCTCTACTACTCTATTTCGGATTTTTAAAAGTAGATTAAAATCGCATTCAGCAGAATTTACGGTTATCGCTTAATTTCGTCTAGTGCTTTTATCATTTCTTTGGAAATTCCTTCACTACTGATGCCATAACCATCAATTAAAACTCCTTTTAAATTATGCTGTTCAGAAGAAATAGCATAAACAATTGCTTCATCTCCTGGATCAGAAGCGCCTTCAAATCGATAATGTTTGTCTACGATAAATTCATGTGGATAGAGTTTTATTTGATTCTCCACACATTCAAGATAATGCTCCTTCAAATTAAATTCAAATGTGTAACCTCTGTCTTTTAACAAATTGGTCACCTCTGATAATGTGGTCATTTTAGTGGAATTCATGATTTTATTTTTTAATGTTATTGAATTTTAAATCTATTCTCAAATACTTAATTTCAATTTTTCAATTGAAATAATCATTCTTTTCCATTTCTGGTCCATATTCTCCACGATGGGCAGAAGCAGCAATTTTGGCACGTTTATTTAGTAATTTTTGAGCTCTTTCAACATTTGAATCTTTTCCTTTCCATGCCTCTAAAGCGGGTTGCTGAATGGCTCGCCCAAAAGAAAAGGCAACTATCCAAGGAAGACGATCCTTATAATTATGATTGATCGCATTTAGATTGCATGCGGCTTCTTCGGGCGATTGTCCTCCAGATAAAAAAGCGATTGCCGGGACAGCCGCTGGAACAGAGGAAAGAAAGCAGTTTAGGGTGGCTTCGGCGACGTCATCTGCAGATTTATGTTCTCCGCTTTTTTGTCCAGAAAGAACCATATTCGGTTTTAAAATAATTCCTTCTAACTCAACTTTAAATTTATACAACTCATTGAAAAGTGCTTTCAATACCTTTTGAGTTACATCATAACATTCTTGCAAAGAATGATTCCCATCCATTAATACTTCTGGCTCAACAATGGGTACGATATCCGCATCTTGGCACAAAGAGGCGTACCTTGCCAATGCATCAACATTCGCTGCAATACAAGTATCGGTTGGAATTCCTTCAGCAATAGTAATTACTGCACGCCATTTAGCAAAACGAGCACCCATTTCTTTATATTCTAATAAACGCTCTCCTAAGCCATCAAGACCTTCGGTAATTTTCTCATTAGGAAAACCTGCCAAAGGTGTAGTGCCCATATCTACTTTTATACCCGGAATAATTCCTGCTTTTATTAAAATATCTGCCATCGATTGACCATCATCAATTTTTTGACGAATTGTTTCATCGCACAAGATTGCTCCGCCTATGCTTTCGTTTAAACCGTCTGTCGTGATAATAAGTTGACGGTATTTGCGACGCATTTCTTCTGTAAGAGGAATTTCGTTCGCTTCAAAACGCTTGTCACAAGTTGGAGTACTTTCGTCCATTGCAAGAATCCCTTTGCCATTGGTAAATAGTTGTGCAATCGTATCTTTTAAAATTTGTTTATTCATTTTTCCTTAGTATTTGTGAATTGAATTCTAATTTGGAAGTATGATTTTTTTATAAAAAAGTTGTCACTAAATTCAGAAACGACTTTTAATTTTAGGTAGGTAAATTACTATCAGATTATGTAAGCCTCTTTTGAAATTGATTGTAAAACCGCAATTTTTTCGACGTAAATATGCTTTCTATTGAGAGAGATCGCGCCGTAATTTTTTAATTCTTGTAAATGTCTATTTACAACCGCTCTTGTTGTACCAATCAAACTTGCAATTTCGTTGTTTGGAAGATTGTCTATTATCTCCAGCTCATTGGATTTATCATTGATGTTATTTAGCAATAAATTACTCAAACGTACAAGAGTATTATTGAGGCAAATACTGCTAGCGACTTCCTCCAACTGCCGAACTCTTTTTCCCAAATACGCAAATATGGATCGATTCATAGCAGGATTTTGGGCTACCCAAAGTTGCATATCAGAAATTGGAACGAACACTATTTCCATCTCGTCTATCGCTTCGTAGTAGATGTCGTGCGCATCAGAATCCATCATACACATAATATCGAAAACATCTCCTTTGGTGAGAATCATAATGGTGTGCTCACGTCCAGATCGCGGATTGATTTGATACATTTTGAGTCGACCGGAAGTTATAAAATAGAGATGTGTTGAAATTTCATTCCCATTTTTGAAAGTCCCTTTACTCCAGCTACTTCTGGTCATTGTTGAAAGTAAGTTTTCCAATGCTTGCGTATCAATATCCTTAAAGAATGAAGAATCCTTTAAAGCTTCTAAACTTAGCGAAAAGTGCGTATTGTTTAAATCCATTGTTGAAAAGGTTTAAGAGGTTTTCAATTTCCGCTTACACAACTGTTGGATCCAAGATGTGATTCTTGATTACAAGGAAGACAACTACAGTATTATAAGTTTGTTCGTGAGACTTTATAAATGAACTTTTGGAGTTTGAAATTCGGACTATTCAGCGTAAGTAAGACATTAGCAATCAATCAAATACAATTATAAAGCCTATTAAAGATAGGATTCAATAATCTAAGAATTTTTACACAAAATAACCTTTAAATTACATTATTTCCGCTCTGTTTTGATAATTATCAAATGCTATAATGTATTAAAAATCATTTATAGAAGATTATCATGAGCTCTAAAATTGTAAAAAATGTTATGATTTTTCTAACGCAAAGTTGTG
>CBDUDY010000200.1:0-4327 GCA_965366055.1 uncultured bacterium | reverse complement strand
CTGGAATCGGAGCTGGATTAGCTGTAATCGGAGCAGGACTTGGAATTGGAAAAATCGGTGGTTCAGCAATGGATGCTATTGCACGTCAGCCAGAAGCTGCTGCAAAAATTCAAACTGCTATGATTATCGCTGCTGCACTTATTGAAGGTGTTGCACTTTTCGCAGTAGTTGTTGCGTTAATTACAAACGCATAATTAAAAAACTAAACTTCCTATAGCGGTTGGCTGTAGGAAGTTTTTTCTAAAGACATTCAATTTTTTTAAATATATATTTTTATGAATTTTACATCACCCGAAAGTTTAATATTTTGGACAACGATTATCTTTATCTTGTTCTTTATTCTTTTATCTAAATTTGCATGGAAACCAATTTTGGGAGCTGTCAAAGGACGTGAGGATTCTATCAACAAAGCACTAGCTTCTGCTGATGCTGCAAGATTAGAAATGCAAAGTCTTAACGAAGAAAACCAAAGAATTTTGCAAGAAGCAAGAGTAGAGCGTGACGCTATGCTTAAAGAAGCTCGTGAAATTAAAGAAAAAATGATTGCAGATTCTAAACTTGAAGCACAAGTTCAAGGAGCAAAAATGATTGAGCAAGCAAAAATGGCAATCGAAAATGAGAAGAATGCAGCTATGGCTGAAATCAAAACTCAAGTTTCTTCATTGTCTCTTGACATCGCAGAAAAATTATTGAAAGCTGAACTTTCTAACAAAGATTCTCAAACACAATTGGTTGAGAAAATGTTAGATGACGTAAAACTAAACTAAGATGGCAGGCACAAGAGCAGCAATTCGCTACGCAAAAGCAATTATAGATCAGGCAAACGATCGCAATGCAACAGAAATGGTGCAGGAAGATATGAAACTGATTGCTTCTACTGTGGCTTCAAACCAAGAGTTAAAGATGTTTATTAGCAATCCTACTCTTAATGTTGAAGCAAAAAACAATGCGTTGTCAGAAATTTTTGCAGACACTAATGCAGTGACTAAAAGTCTTTTTCGTTTATTATTAGAAAATAAGCGTTTTGAACTTTTGCACGATATTGCAGTTGAGTTTAGCAAATTGTTTGATGAATCAAAAGGGATTCAGCACGCAGAAGTGACGACAGCCTTTACAATGGATCAGGCACTTGAAGAAAAAGTAATGGCGAAGATCAGAACTTTCTCAGACAAAAAGATTATTATAAAGAATATAGTAGACCCAGCGATTATAGGTGGTTTTATTATCAGAATCGGTGATCAGCAGTATAATGCTTCTATCGCTAACAGCTTGCACACACTGAAACGCGAACTAAGCAATTAGACGCAAAAAGTTACAAAAAGAATTAAATTATAATTAAGTTAATTACAAACAATTATGGCGGAAATTAAGCCTGCTGAGATATCAGCAATATTAAAGAAACAGTTGTCTGGTTTTGAATCGGGAGCTACGCTGGAAGAAGTGGGATCTGTACTACAAGTAGGAGATGGAATCGCACGTGTTTACGGTCTATCTAATGTACAATATGGAGAATTGGTAGAATTTGATAACGGTATGGAAGGTATCGTATTGAATCTTGAAGAGGATAACGTAGGTGTTGTACTTTTAGGACCATCAACTGGTATCAAAGAAGGTTCTACTGCCAAAAGAACACAACGCATCGCTTCACTTAAAGTGGGTGAGCAAATGGTAGGACGTGTAGTAAACACACTTGGTTTTCCTATAGATGGAAAAGGACCAATTGGTGGAGACTTATACGAAATGCCTCTTGAAAGAAAAGCACCAGGAGTTATTTACCGTCAGCCGGTAACTGAACCTTTGCAAACAGGTATTAAAGCAGTAGATGCAATGATTCCTGTAGGTCGTGGACAACGTGAGCTAGTAATTGGTGACCGTCAGACTGGAAAATCAACAGTTTGTATTGACACGATTCTTAACCAAAAAGAATTTTTTGATGCAGGAAAACCTGTATTCTGTATATATGTTGCAATTGGGCAAAAAGCTTCAACTGTAGCAGCAATCGCAAAAATGCTAGAAGAAAAAGGCGCAATGCAGTACACAATAATTGTGGCAGCTAACGCTTCAGATCCAGCAGCAATGCAAGTTTATGCTCCAATGGCAGGTGCTTCTATCGGAGAATACTTTAGAGATTCTGGTCGTCCAGCTCTTATTGTATATGACGATTTATCTAAGCAAGCAGTAGCTTACCGTGAGGTTTCTCTTTTATTAAGAAGACCACCGGGACGTGAGGCATATCCTGGAGACGTTTTCTACCTACACTCTCGTTTATTAGAGCGTGCTTGTAAGGTAATTAACAACGACGAAATTGCAAGAACAATGAATGACCTTCCAGATTCTATCAAAGGAATCGTAAAAGGTGGTGGTTCACTTACAGCTTTGCCAATTATTGAAACACAAGCGGGTGACGTTTCTGCATATATCCCAACCAACGTAATTTCGATTACAGATGGTCAGATATTCCTTGACGGTGACTTGTTTAACTCTGGTGTACGTCCAGCGATCAACGTAGGTATTTCGGTATCTCGTGTTGGTGGTAACGCACAGATTAAATCAATGAAAAAAGTATCAGGAACATTAAAACTTGACCAAGCACAATTCCGTGAATTGGAAGCGTTTGCAAAGTTTGGTTCTGACCTTGATGCAGTAACATTAAACGTTATTGAAAAAGGTAGAAGAAACGTTGAGATCCTTAAACAAGGATTAAACGATCCTTATACGGTAGAAGATCAAGTAGCTATTATCTACGCAGGTTCAAAAAACCTACTTAGAAATGTGCCAGTTGCAAAAGTAAAAGAATTCGAAAAAGACTTCTTAGAATTTTTGAATGCTAAGCACAGACCAACTCTTGATGCACTTAAAGCTGGAAAGCTTACTGACGAAATTACAGACGTAATCGAGAAAGTAGCAAAAGAGCTTTCTGCAAAATATAACTAAAAAAAGTATATTGTATAATTGTATACTGTATGTGTAACAACGCATTACAGTATACATTATACAAATTTTTACAATATACAATTCAAAACAAATGGCCAATTTAAAGGAAATCCGTAGCAGAATTACCTCCGTTTCATCAACAATGCAGATTACTTCTGCGATGAAAATGGTATCTGCGGCGAAATTAAAAAGAGCGCAAGATGCAATTACTGCAATGCGTCCTTATGCCGAAAAACTTACGCAGCTATTGCAAAGCTTAAGTGCTACACTTGAAGAAGGTGCAGGCGGAGCATTTACAACGCAGCGCGAAGTGCAAAACGTTCTTGTTATTGCCATCACCTCAAATAGAGGTTTAAGTGGTGCTTTCAACTCGAATGTGGTAAAAGAAACTAGAAGAATGCTGGATACAAAGTATGCAGGTAAGAAAGTAGATTTTATTACAATTGGTAAAAAAGGTCACGATGTACTGAGCAAAAACAACAGAGTGATTACCAATCACAATGCAGTTTTTGACGCTTTAACATTTGAAAATGTAGCTGTAATCGCAGACGAGTTGATGTTGATATTTCAAGAAGGTCGTTATGACAAGATTGATTTGGTTTACAATCAGTTCAAGAATGCAGCAACCCAAATCATCCAAGTAGAGCAGTTTTTACCGTTGCAGCCAATGGCTTCAGATGTAGTTGTGCCTTCAGTAGATTACATTTTCGAACCATCAAAAGAAGAAATTGTCCTAACACTTATTCCAAAGATGTTAAAGATGCAATTGTACAAAGCCCTTCGCGATTCATTTGCTGCAGAGCACGGAGCGCGTATGACAGCGATGCACAAAGCAACCGACAATGCAACCGAGTTAAGAGATCAGCTTAAGCTTACGTACAACAAAGCACGTCAAGCAGCAATTACCAACGAGATCCTAGAAATCGTAGGTGGAGCAGAAGCATTGAAGAACTAAAACTTCATTTATCATATATTCAAAAGCCGACTTTAACGAGTCGGCTTTTTGTTTTTAAAATGTAATTGAAAGAACGAATAATTGAAAGATTTAAAGAATTGAGTAGATCGAAATAATGGAATAATCGAAATAATCTATAATAGGATTTCTGTAAAATTGGGGATTAATTTTTTATTGTGATATTGAGCGCAGTTCTGTTGTCATTCTGAGCGTTTTTTCTTTTGTCACACAAAATGCATCTTCGTGTTCTACTGCGCGGATTTTCTTTTGTCAAAAAAAATGGATCTTCGGGTTCTATTGCGCGTATTTTCTTTTGTCAAACAAAATGCATATTCGTGTCCTGCTGAGCGGATTTTCTTTTGTCAAACAAAATGCATCTTCGGGTTCTATTGCGCGGATTTTCTTTTGTCAAACAAAATGTATTTTCCTGTCCTACTG
>CBDUDY010000199.1:0-4332 GCA_965366055.1 uncultured bacterium | reverse complement strand
GAATTGGACCAAAGTTTCTAAAAGCTTCTGTAGGTTTTGGAGGATCTTGTTTCCAAAAAGATATTATGAATCTTGTTTACATAGCCCAAAGCTACGGTTTGCAGGAAGTTGCCGATTATTGGGAACAGGTAATAATTATGAACGACCATCAAAAGAGGCGTTTTGGACGTAATATCGTAAAAACACTTTATAATACAGTAGCGGATAAAAAGATCGCTTTTCTAGGCTGGGCTTTCAAAAAGGATACGAATGACACTAGAGAATCAGCTGCTATTTATATTGCCGCAGATTTGTTGTGTGAGCAGGCAAATATTGCAGTTTTCGATCCAAAAGTGACGGCAATGCAGATGAATTCTGATCTAAGTTTAGTTCTTACTGGCTGCGATGACACTTGCAGTACAGATATAAAAATGTACGAGGACTCTTACTCTGCCTGCAAAGATGCGCATGCGATCGCGGTGCTTACTGAGTGGGAAGAATTTAGGGCATATGACTGGCAACGCATTTATGACAATATGCAAAAACCGGCTTTTGTCTTTGACGGCCGCAATATTTTGGATAGAAAAGAATTGGAATCTATCGGATTTATATATAAAGGAATCGGTTCCTAGTAAGGGATAATACGTCAGGGATAAGATTTTTGTTTTATTTGAATTACATGTAGCAGGATAAGGTTTTTTAGGAGCTTTATCCTGCTGTCCGTTATAGCTTTGCCGCCCAAGGAAGGGGCGGCAAAGGCTGCCACTTCCATCAGGGCTAGGGCACTAGTGGTAGATTGAACTGATTCTTCAATCTGTTCACTTGCCGCCTGCCGAAAACCTTAGGAAAGAAGTGACAAACGATTAAATTTATCTGATCATAAGTCGCATAATTCTTAATTGGCACAGTTATGATTTTTTCTAGATTGTATAAATTCTTTTTATTACATGTTGCATTTTTCTACGCACAAAAACAGCCTTTAACCAATAGAGATCTGTAAGCTTATTAGAAATAATATACAAAAAAAAACAATGAAAAGGTTTTTACTTCTTGTCCTAGTTTTTAAGGTACATACTCAGACTTCTAGCCAGATTCCGGTAGAGAAGGGGAATTGATGCTTTGTCTTAATGAAAATTGTTAGGCGGCAAAATTAAACTTATGATACTTATAAACGGTATTCTAAAAATTGGTTTACATGTGATGA
This sequence comes from uncultured bacterium, assembly GCA_965366055.1. Lineage (GTDB taxonomy): Bacteria > Bacteroidota > Bacteroidia > Flavobacteriales > Flavobacteriaceae > Flavobacterium. Next base: position 3,149 of record CBDUDY010000199.1, on the reverse strand, counting down.
TTACGCGCCAATTACAGGTATTAGGCAGCAATCTTTAACTTATGAATGCTTATACTTATGACCAAACTCTTTCTAAAGTAGTTACTACTATAGGATGCGCCACTTTCAAATCCAATCTAATACAAATAGATAGCTGTGAGTGGAACGCCTTAGTTGTAATAAGCAACTTAAACGAATTTGTTTATACTGAGATGCAGAACGGAAATTTTATATGATCCTTAGAAGGTAGTTTTAATAATACTCTCAACAGTTCCTATAATACAAATTTACAACGTTAAAGGATGGAATTCCAATCGTACGCGCCAATCAAATCACTTATGTGATTACAGAAGAAGATGCATATCATTTGGCAGAATCACCAAGTTTTGCTCTGATAGGCAAAGTAGCAATTATTGTTTAACTCTAATTGTTGAAATACCTAGTAATTGAACTCTGGCAAAGGTTGAACTTACTATTTTGAAAGAGTTCTTATGGACATTTCTAAATCCAGCTTCTATTCAAATAAGCAATTGCATGCTGCAATTCATCTTATCAAAAATTTGGCTTTGTAGAAGTTGAACTAGGAAAAGGTTTGTATGAAAGAGCAAACATTAAAATGGAAAAGCATCTTTAAAATCTAAATTTATGAAGGAAGTTCTTTGCAGCGTATGATTAGTATACTTTGAAGCTAGTCTTGTAATTTTATTATCTTGAATGAAGCTCGACATTTTCCGACAATAATTTTAAGAATGGTTGCTCAATGTGTGTTAGAAATTTATACTCCTTCTCGAGCGTATTTCGATTGGAGGGCATATTTCAGATGATAAATTGGAATCTCCAATTTTTAAGATTTTACATTTAAGGCTTTAAGTTAAATTTTTTTTCGCTCATAACTGTGGGCAGTTCTTTTCAAAATGTCGAAAAATTAAATCCTATAATACTGCAATTAGATCTTCATATTTAGAATTTGACTTATTGACAGATTTTTTACTTAAGTATTTACTGAATTTTCTCTTTGCTCGGATAGTAGTAGTAATAAATAGAAGATTTTTTTTCCACTTTAGCACGCTTTTATAAGGTTGACATCAACCGCAAAAATTTTTGAATTGGGATTTTTAATAATGAGTAGCTTTTGAAGAGTTTTTTCTTAGTTCGAAAACTAAATCGATGAGCGGTAATCCTGACCGTAAATTTTTAAAATATATTTTCAAATTTCCGTTTCTAAAAAAAGTTAAAAAGATTCCGAAAACCATAATCTTTCAAATTTCGTAATTAGATGATTGGTTGGCAAAATTTAATTCCAAATACTCGTAAAAGACGACTACAAGCAGCACGAATTGATGAAACTTAACTCCTGATAAATTATGCGATATACTTTTTCTCTAGTCCTATTTGCGATTCTTGTTTCAAGCTGCAGTTCAACGAAGTTTAAAGACGTCACTTATCTTTCAAAGGCCGATGCCGAAGAGATCAAACTAAATATTTTTGTGCCTCGAAAAACTTTAAAAGAGCCTATGCCAGTTTTGCTATTTGTACACGGAGGGAACTGGAATTCTGGTAATAAAAATTTATACGGTTTTATAGGAAGAAATTTTGCTAAGAAGGGCGTTATAACGGTTATTCCATCTTATACTTTAAGTCCAAAGGCTAATTACGATGAAATGACAAAAGAGATTGCCGCTGCAATTCTTTGGACAAAAGAAAACATCAAAGTTTACAATGGAGATAGCGACAGAATATTTGTTACTGGACATTCGGCAGGAGCTCACTTGGTGGCACTTGCTACCATGAATCCCAAATATGAAGTTCCTCCCAAAACTGTTTCAGGAATTATCTTAAATGATGCTGCAGGACTTGATATGAAGTACTATTTAGAAAATTTTCCACCTACAAATGAAGACGATTATCTTACAACTTGGACTAATAGGCCAGATGAATGGAGGAATGCTTCACCTATCTATTTCTTAGATAGGAATACGCCACCATTTTTAATTTATTTAGGAACGAAAACGTATGCCTCTATCAGAGTAGAAAATGAAAGGTTTCTAGAAAAGTTAAACTTTTATCAGCCTCAAGTAAAACCGATTTCTTTAAATAAAAAGCATAATGCAATGGTGCTACAGTATTTTTGGCCATGGAGTAAAAGGTTTGTCGAAACTGCTGAATTTATGGGGATAGGAATAGGGGAGAAGCTAATAAGGAATAAGGAATAAGGATTGTTGGTTGGGTAGGTCTTTACTTTGACTGGAAAGTGTGTTTGAAGAAAAGTGTAGATCAATTGTATTTCTACAATTGAATTTATTTTAGAGTTAAATAAATAAATTCACAATGCCATGTCTCATTAGCAGTAATTGTATTTTGAACCAAGATTTGCTAAATTTCGAGTATTCCCATTACTATTAAAAATTAATTCCACTTCGTACGTTATTAAATAAAATTCCCCCTTTTTTGATACTTACGATTTTATAATTCTAGATCAGTTTATTATGTAAGTCTCTCATACGGTACGAAGTACCATCATCTGTATCCATCAAAGATTATCCCTGTCAATTAAGAATCAATCAAAGTTTAATTCAATGTTAGATCTAGAATTGATCTTTTAATTATACTCCCATATTTTAATGCTTCATATAATACTAAGCAAATTGCTTTTCATATTCTATCCATCCAAGTTTGACTTCAATCTTACATAACTGTACTTTATTTTCAAAACAACGTTTGGATTCAGCAGTACTGTATAAGCGTGTTATTTTTAATCTCAATGTTAAAATGAACATAATTAATAATAATACCTTTATTATTACCATAATTTTTTAAGGAAATATAGAATATTAGTTTAAAAATGTACATTAAAATTATTTTATTAGGGTTCTATTTGTAAGGTAATTACTGCATTATAATTATAGCGATGTAATTTGTCGGTATTATACTGCATTTTAACGATGTTAATAACTTTATTAACATAATGCCCTGTTAATATCTTAATTTTCTAATCTAATTTAACTTAATTTATTAATTATGAATGTAAACTACATTTCTTTGGGAGGTGGTCGGGAGGCTAACCCTCATGAGGATTACGGGATTGCGGCCTTTAAGGCTAGATCCATAGTCACACGAACCTCGTGGTGGCTCACGTGCTGTTTTATGATGTTGTCCCTCTTTTTCGGGCA
>CBDUDY010000198.1:0-4343 GCA_965366055.1 uncultured bacterium | reverse complement strand
AAGTATCTCGAAATGCGTTTGGTTAAATAACCAAATGAAGTTAAACCAAAACATATTAAATGGCTTTTATAAAATTATATAGAGACAAACTTAAAGACAATTACAAATTCTTAGACAATATATTCTCATCTAGAAATATTGAGTGGGGAATTGTTTCGAAGCTGCTTTGCGGTAACGAAATCTACTTAAAAGAACTGATTGCACTCGGAACAACAGAGATTCACGATTCAAGAGTTAGCAATCTTCGAAAAATAAAACAACTCGCTCCGGACATTCAGACGGTGTATATCAAACCGCCGGCAAAGCGAAGTATTGACGATATTGTAGAATTTGCAGATGTAAGTTTCAATACTGAAATTTATACAATCAAATTACTATCAGAAGCAGCGCAAAAGCAAAATAAAGTTCACAAAATCATTATTATGATTGAAATGGGCGATTTGCGCGAAGGTGTGATGGGCGAAGATTTAATTACTTTTTACGGAGAAGTTTTAAAATTACCAAACATCGAAATTAGAGGAATTGGTACTAATCTCAATTGCCTCAACGGCGTTATGCCAACTCAGGACAAATTGATTCAGCTTAGTTTATACAAACAACTTATTGAAGCGAAGTTCGGAATTACTATTCCGTGGGTTTCTGGAGGTACTTCGGTAGCTATTCCGCTTATTTTACGAAATGCGCGTCCAATGGCGGTGAACCACTTTCGAGTTGGCGAAGCATTGTTCTTTGGAAAAGATATCTTTACCGGACTTACAATTGAAGGAATGCACGATAGTGTGTTTAAACTATTTGCCGAAATTATCGAGATTACCGAAAAGCCTGATGTGCCTGTTGGCGAATTGGGAGAAAATGTCGCTGGTAATGTCGGTACCACCGATGAATATTCAGATTTAAATAACTCTTCTCTAAGAGCCATTCTAGATATTGGACTCTTAGATATGCAACCACAGTATTTGGAGGCAGTAGATCCGCACATAACGATTTTTGACGCAAGTTCAGATATGTTGGTAATTGACATCACTAACTCTGCAACCAAATATAATGTTGGCGATCTTGTTACTTTCAAAATTAAATATATGGGTGCTTTGTACCTTCTCAATTCAGATTATATCGGAAAGTTTGTCGAGTAACTTTTCGAAATATAATAAAAGCAAAAAAGCAGCTTCCGTGAGAAAGCTGCTTTTTTATTGAATTAATAACCGAACTATTTCTTGAAGTTTGAAATTCCTTCTTTCAACCATTCTCTGTATTCTTCGATATCCGGAGTATATCCAATCGGATCATTTAAATTTTTACCTTCTGCATCAGATAAAACGTAGAAAGGCTGTGTGTTTGTTTTGTATTTGTTGATGATAAAATCGCTCCATTTGTTTCCAACTGTAACTATTTTTTTACCACTTTCTTTTGAAACAAATTGCTTGTCTAATGGTAAATCTCTTTTGTCATCTACATAAAGCGAAATTAAAACAATATCGTTTTTCAATACTTTCAAAACTTGTGGGTCAGTCCAAACATTGTTTTCCATCTTTCTACAGTTTACACAAGCAAATCCAGTAAAATCGATCAGAACAGGTTTGTTTATTTTTTTGGCGTAAGCCATACCTTCTTCATAATCTGTAAACGAAACAATTCCGTGTGGTCCGTACTCTGCAAATTCTGGTAAATCTGCTTCTGCTGGTGCCGATCCTCCACTTCCGCCAAAACCATTTGGACTTTCGCTGTATGTTTGTGGTGGTGGAAATGCACTAATAAGCTTAAGTGGCGCTCCAAATAATCCTGGAATCATATAAACTGTAAATGCCAAAACTACTAATCCTAAAGATAATCTTCCAACCGAAATATGTGTGAGTGGACTATCGTGTGGCAAGGTAATTTTTCCGAAAAGGTACAAAGCCCAAGCTCCAAATACTGCAATCCATATTGCTAAAAACACTTCTCTTTCGATGTAATGCAATTGCAAAACAAGATCTGCATTTGATAGAAATTTGAAAGCTAATGCAAGTTCTAGAAATCCTAAAGATACTTTTACAGTATTTAACCATCCACCAGATTTTGGCATAGAATTTAACCATCCTGGGAACATTGCAAATAGCATAAATGGTAATGCAAGTGCTGTAGAGAATCCAAGCATTCCAACAATTGGAGCAATTCCACCTTTTGATGCAGATTCAACTAGAAGCGTTCCTACAATTGGTCCTGTACAAGAGAATGACACAATTGCAAGAGCAAGAGCCATAAACAAAATACCAACGATTCCGCCTCTGTCTGCTTGTTTGTCAACTTTATTTGCCCAAGAATTTGGCAACATAATTTCAAAAGCTCCCAAAAATGAAACTGCAAAAACTACAAGTAAAACAAAGAATATTACGTTAAACCAAACATTTGTTGAAAGAGCATTTAATGCTTCTGCGCCAAATATTCCTGTAACGACTGAACCTAAAATAAGGTAAATTAAGATGATAGAAAGTCCGTAAATAATAGCATTACGTTTTCCTTGTGCTTTGGTTTTACTTTGTTTTGTAAAGAAACTTACAGTCATCGGAATCATCGGAAACACACATGGTGTAAGCAACGCTGCGAATCCTCCTAAGAATGAAAGGAAGAAAATCATCAGTAATCCTTTGCTTTCCCCTTTTTCTGATCTGCTTTCTGGTCCGTTTTGTTTTGTATCAGTACTTCCTGCAGCAACTACATCCGAAGTTTCTGTGGTATCATTTGGATTTGCAACAACAGTTGAAGCGGTGTCTACTGCTACCAAATCTGTTTCAGCGGTAGTTTCAGTACTAGCCTCATCCTTTTTTACATCCTCAACTGCCGCTACTGGAAGAACAATTTTTGGAAGTTTAAACGTAAAACTTTTATCTTGATTAATACAAGATTCTTTACAAATTTGGAATTCTAAAACTGCATCGATTGATGTCAATTTTTCATTAATAACTTTTACTTTTTGAGTAATAGTTACTTTTTTCTCCCAATATATTTCGTCAACCTCAAATACTGGATTAAACTGTTTTTTGGTTTTACTCTCTTGCGCCTTTCCAACTAATTGGAAATTATTTTTTGCATTTTTGATAGTCACTTCCATCGGTAGTGGACCTCCATCTGGCGTCCATTGCGAATAGATGTGCCAACCATCTTCTATTGTACCTTCAAAAATTAGGTTAAATTCATTTCCGGAAATCTTTTCTGTTCGGCTGGTCCATTTTGATGGATCTAAAATTTGTGCTTGCGTAGAAGTAAAAGCTACGAGGGCAAAAAATAAAAAATACAGTTTTTTCATTGGGTTAATTTAATTCTTAAAATTTCTTTTGTATTATTAGTAACTTTAAATCGATCGTCGAGTCTATGGTTAACGACCCAAACAATTTCTCCATCCGATAACAGCAACCAAATAGTTTCCTTTTGATTAACTGGTATTTTTTGATCTTTAAAGAATTTACTCAGTTTTTTTTTGCCAGTCATACCCAAAGGAAAAAAATAATCTCCTTCGCTCCATCTTCTAATTTCTAATGGAAAATGCAGTTTCTCGCAGTCCACAAATATACAATTAGAATCTAAATTGCTATCATAAGGCTCCGATGAAAGTTCTAGTTTTATAGGATTATTAACTTTTGTTACATCTTTTCCTATCAGAAAAACGCTGTTATCTAGATTTTTTAACTGTTTGAACAGAATTAAATGCTCTCGATCCTTTAATAAAGTGTATTCTTGAGATTGCACAATTTTGCCCGATTGAGCAGTTGTTAGACTGTAAATATCGTCCCAAGCAGTAAATCCAAATGGACTTAACCAATCATATAAGTAAGCTTTAAAATTTTCCAATCGAAGCAGTTCTACCAATTTAATTTTGATAGTTTCTTCTTCAACTTCCACAACTTGTTTATAAACTAAAACCGAAGCATCTTTTGCCATCGATTGCGTTTGCTTTAGATATTGTTGAGTATTTTGAAAAGACTGCATAAAATTTCCAGTCAAATTCTTAAGTTCCGGAGTGATTTTCTGTCTTATTGAATTTCGTAAGTAATGATCGTCGGCATTGCTGCTATCTTCACGCCAATAAATGTTGTTTTCTTGAGCATATTCTAGAATTTGGCTGCGGCCAAAAGGCAAAAGAGGTCGTACAATAGCATTCGAAATAGCTGGAATTCCAAGTAAACCATCGATTCCACTTCCTCTAGATAAATTTATTACAAAAGTTTCAAGATTGTCATCTAAATGGTGAGCAGTTAGAACATAATCGAAATTATTTTCTTGTCGTATTTCCTCAAACCAAAAATATCGAAGCTCTCGAGCAGCCATTTGAGTTGACAATTTATGCTCTTTTGCAAATTTTGAAGTAT
>CBDUDY010000197.1:0-4400 GCA_965366055.1 uncultured bacterium | reverse complement strand
CATTAATCCTCGTTTCTCACGATAGAGATTTCCTTGACGGCTTGGCTACCAAGGTCTTCGAGTTTGGAGATCACCGAGTAAAAGAGCATTTTGAAGATATCAAAGGCTTCTTGGCGATGAAAAAAATGGAAAGTCTAAGCGAAATAGAGAAAAAGTAAGAAACTGAAAAACTTTATATTATAATCTTTTTATATTATTAAAATCCCTTTATCATTTTGATAGAGGTTTTTTTTATTTTATATTCTGTCTAAGATTATAATTAAATTACACAAAAAAAAATATTTTGAGGGATCATCACGATTGATGAACAAAAGGCGATGTGGAAACGCGGTTTGCGTGAAGGACTGCAGCGGAAATCCTTTGTGTTAAGGCTTGCAAAGCAAAGCCTGGACATAAAGATTGGGAGTGGAAAGCAAGTCCTTCCCAAAAACATCATTTCTATGTTTGAACAAATTTTCTTTGGGGAGTGATCGCCCAAAAACAGCTTTAAATGTTCTGAAGATTTGAAATTAATTTACCTATTTTTACCTTCAAAATGTTTTGTGATATGAGAAAAACCTGCTTTGTTTTTATATTGATGATGTCGTATTCTGTATATTCTCAAGTGCCTTATCCACATATAAATTCTTCCACTTTTAATGCAGAAAGAGTTGCGAGTTTTGGGGTGATTGATGCGCCGCAAGATTTTCTAGAAATAACAAATTCTAGTCAGTTAGATACTCAATTTATCCCTAGCATTTGGGCTCATCAGCAATCTGACACGCGATTTGTATTGAGACATTTTGCAACTACAAGTAGTTCAAATGATAGTGGAGATATTCCGATGATGATTTTTCGTGCCGAAATACGCAATAATCTTAACCTAATTGCGCCAACAAATGCATCATTTCCATGGGGTGTGACCGCGTCGAATGTTGCTAATAGACCTTTATTTGGGTGGGAGAATGGGAATATGCAATTGATGCGAATTCTGGCAAATGGATTTGTAGGAATTGGTACTGTGAGTCCTACAGCGCAATTTCATACGACCGCAGCGGTAAGATTCGAAAATTTAGCAGATTCATCCAATCCTTTCAAACTTTTAGGAACTGATACTAATGGAAATGTTTTTGAATTTAATCCTGCGGAATTTAGCGGTGGTAGTACAAGTAACCATTTTGATTGGCTACGACCTGACGGCACGGAGCCAACTGCAATTAATGACAATATTTATACAAATGGCAAAGTCGGAATCAACACAAAGACATTTCCAACCAACGTTGGAAATGTAAATGTTTCTAAATATAGTTTGTATGCAAAAGGTGGAATTCTGACAGAAGAAGTAAGAGTTTCATTGAGTTCAGATTGGGCGGATTTTGTTTTTCAGGAAGATTATAATTTAGAGCCATTGGACAAAGTCGAGAGATTTATTGCAGAAAATAAACATTTGAAAAACGTTCCAAGTTCTAAGGAAGTGAAAGAAAATGGAATAGAATTGGGCGAAATGAACAAAATTTTATTGATGAAGATTGAGGAATTAACTTTGTATTTGATCGAAATGAATAAAAAATTGGAGCAACAAAATGATGAAATTGTTAAGCTAAAATCAAAATAAGCGTAATGAAAACATTTTTTCTTTTATTCTTCGCGACTATTGCTTTAGGACAATCGCAAGATTCTGATTGCCTAGAAGATTTTGCACTAGTTGGTTCTGAGTTTAGAAATAATTACACATACAATGCAACTTCTGACATTACGACTCAAAATGATTATAAAGTTGCCGCTATTAATGGCGAAGTATGGTTGAAAGCAGGTAGTTCGATTACTCTAGAAGCAAATACTCATATAGAAAGCAATTCAAAATTTCTCGCTAAAATTGAACCTTGTACTGTTTGTAACTTGTCATTTACATATCCTAAATTCTTTACGCCAAACGGCGATGCATCCAATGATTTTTGGAAAGTGCGATGGAATGTAGCAAAAGATTTTTCAAAGATTACAATATTTGATCGATTTGGGAAGATTGTAAAAATATTAAATCATCCGAATGATTATTGGGACGGACTTTACAACAAACAAATGCTGTTTTCTAATGATTATTGGTTCAAGATGTTTTATATTGATTGCAATGGTATTTCAAGAGAATACAAATCACATTTTTCTTTAATAAGATAATTTTAATGGGCTTCGTAAAAGATATATTATACAAAACTTCAAGGAAGCAGATGCTAAATCTGTTCAAAAAACAACCTATCTTCCCGTATTACCATTTAATCCGAGATGAAAAAGTTGCACATATCGAGCATTTATATCCGTATAAAAATAGGAAGCAATTTATAGATGATCTTGATTTTCTGCAAGCAAATTATAAAGCTCTTCCTCCCGCCGATATTTGGGGAGATAAAACTTTAGAAAACACTTTTTTGATCACTTTTGATGATGGACTGCAGGAAGTATATTCGCAAATATTTCCCATTTTAAAAAGCCGTAATCTAAAAGCGATATTTTTTCTGAATCCAAATTTTGTAGATAATAAAGAAGGTCTTTATAAACATTGGATTAGCATAATTATCAGCCATTTGAGAGATAAAAATTACGATCAAAAATCACTTAAAACGATTGCTGAAATTTGCAATTTTACCTACAATACGACAGACGAGTTTAAAAGAAGTTTTTTAAACATTAAATTTGCGGATAGAGATACTGTAATTGAGGTGCTTAAATTTCTAAATATAAATAGTGAGGAATATTTGGCAGCCCACAGGATGTATGTCACCAAAGAGGAAATTCGGGAAATGATTGATGCCGGCTTTTATTTCGGAGGCCACACTATGAGTCATCCAACTTTAAAACAGTTGACTCATGATGAGCAGAAAAAGGAGATTGTTGATTCGATAGAGTGGGTAAAAAAGACTTTTAATCTAAACTACTCTCTTTTTGCTTTCCCATTTACAGACAAATCGATTTCAAAGAAATTGCTACAAGAGCTTTTTGAATATGATCCCCATATTAGAATCTTTGGGAATGCGGGCATAAAAAGGGACTTTGACGATCGAATTATTCAACGTTTCTCATTAGAAAATCCTTCAAAAATAACTTACAAACAGATTGTTACAGAAAATTTATATAAAGTCTACAATACGTTTATTGGCAAATATAATATCAAGCGAAAATGATTGAAATAAAGAAAATTTATAAAAAAGATATACCTGATTTGTTGTCAGACGCAGATTTCTGGAACTACTCTTTTTTATCAATTAGTAAGCATCGTCTTTACGCACATTTTAAAAATCCGACTTCATCAGAAGACGATATTGTACTTTTACTTTCCTATTTGAACCAAGAATTGGTGGGATATATGGGCGTATATATTGACACGATAAATATAGATGGAACCACTCAGAAAATTGGTTGGCTTTCAACTTGGTGGGTTCATCCAAAAACGAAAGGTTCGGGAATTGGGCGGGAAATTTTGAATACAATGTATGCGGAAAATAATGGTCAAATCGGTATTTCGCAGTTTACCCCAAGTGCCAAAAGAGTGTATGACAAGTCAGGATATTTTACCAATCTGAAAGAAAATTTAGGACTAAAGGCAGTTTTGCGCAGTAATCTCTCGTTCGTAATTCCTACTTTGTATGAGTCTGCTGCAAAATTTTACACGCCGCTCAATCTCATTGATGATTTTATAAATTTCTTTGTTAATATAAAACTGCAGTTCAATAAGTCGAGTATTAATAAGGAAGTAAAAAAGATATCTGTCGAATATTTAAATAGTATCGATCATGATGTTTCACTTTTAATTAAGCAATTTGGCTGCAAGGATATTTCGAAAAAAACTCCTGATTTTTTTGAGTGGCTAAAGGCTTATAATTGGGTTCAGCAAGCGCCGTTATTGTCATTGACGAAGAAGAATATGTATGAATTCTCGATGTACGATACCGATTTTCAATTCTCTTTTTTAAAGATTGTGAAAGACAATATCTGCATTGGATTTATTGTTTTGCAAAAGCGAAAATATGTCCTTAAAGTACTATTTACGTATTTTGATCAGGGAAAGTATTCTTCAGAAATTGCCAATATAATCAAGCTAGAGGCTATCAGTACTAATACTAGGGAGATTATTTGCTACGATGAAGCGATTTGCAATGAGTTTAAAAAGTCGTCGGTATTTCTATATAAAACTAAGAAAATTAAGCAGTCCATCATCTCAAAAGTTTTCAGTAAAAGCGATTTTGATGATGTTCGGGTCAATTTTGGCGATGGCGACTGCTGTTTTGCGTAGGTAAAATGTGATGGCTATTTTAGTCAAAATTTCGAGTTTTTTTTGGGCGTGCCCTCCCCAAAGAAAAATTGTGCAAAAGTTGAAACGACATTTTTGGGGAGGTCGGGCTGTCTGTTCTCAATCTTTCTCGTAGCTT
>CBDUDY010000196.1:0-4401 GCA_965366055.1 uncultured bacterium | reverse complement strand
ACTTTATTAATTCAGATAAAATCCAAATTCCATTCGTGAAATTTGGATTTTTTTTTCTGATCTATTAAGATAAAAAAATAACAAGATGAAGAAAGTTTCTATTACCTGCTCTTTTGATGTATTTGAATCGAGTGCAGATTTACCAAAGGATGTGGCAAGTTTGATGCAGCAAGCAATCGATGCTCGCAAAGTTGCCTATGCGCCTTACAGCAAATTTAGAGTAGGTGCAGCAATATTGTTAGAAAATGGCGAGGTTGTTATCGGATCAAATCAAGAAAATGCTGCCTATCCATCAGGTTTGTGCGCAGAGCGTGTCGCAATATTTTATGCTGGAGCAAAATATCCAAATGTTCCATTCAAAATGATTGCAATTTCTGCAACTTCCGATACGAATCCAACATTGTCTCCAATACCACCTTGCGGCGGATGTAGACAGTCTATCGCTGAATATGAGTCGAGACAAGATTATCCTGTCGAAATTTATTTTATGGGCGAGGCGGGAAAGGTGTATCGTTCAGAATCTCTGGAGAATCTGCTTCCCTTATCTTTTGATAAAAACGCCTTATAAATTTTAGTTCTACAACTGAATGTAGTAATTTTGCACTTCTCTAGCTTTCGCTAAATTAGCAAAGGCAGAATTCACCTAATGCATTAATTTTTTACAGTAAATATGTTATGAAAGAAATAACAAAAGAAGTTTATTTAAAGTGGTACGAAGATATGCTGCTTTGGCGAAAATTTGAAGATAAATTAGCTGCACTATATATACAACAGAAAGTTAGAGGTTTTTTACACTTATACAACGGTCAGGAAGCTGTACTAGCAGGAGCATTGCACGCAATGAACCTTGGAACAGACAAAATGATTACTGCTTACAGAAACCACGTTCAGCCAATTGGAATGGGTGTAGATCCACGCAGAGTAATGGCCGAACTTCTTGGTAAAAAAACTGGTACTTCTATGGGTATGGGTGGTTCTATGCACATATTTTCTAAAGAAAAAGGTTTCTACGGAGGCCACGGAATCGTTGGAGCTCAAATTCCTGTAGGTGCTGGAATTGCATTTGCTGATAAATATTTTGAGCGCGACGGTGTAACCTTAACTTATTTTGGAGATGGTGCTGCTAGACAAGGTTCACTTCACGAAGCTTTTAATATGGCTATGTTGTGGAAACTTCCAGTAGTATTTATCGTTGAAAATAACGGTTATGCAATGGGGACTTCTGTAGAAAGAACTGCAAATCATACAGATATTTGGAAATTGGGTCTTGGCTACGAAATGCCTTGTGGTCCAGTTGACGGAATGAATCCTGTAAAAGTTGCTGAGGCGATGGACGAAGCAATTAGCAGAGCAAGACGTGGTGATGGTCCAACATTTTTAGAGATGAAAACGTACCGTTACAGAGGACACTCAATGTCTGATGCACAACTTTACCGTTCTAAAGATGAAGTAGAAGAATACAAAAAGATTGATCCAATCACTCAAGTGCTTGACGTAATCAAAGAAAATAACTACGCTACAGAAGAGGAGATTGAAGCTATAGACCAAAGAGTAAAAGACTTGGTTCAAGAATGTGTGGATTTTGCCGAAGAGTCAGAATTCCCAGAAGTTCAACAGCTTTATGATGTAGTGTATGATCAAGAAAATTACCCATTTATTCCTCACAAATTATAATATACTATGGCACAAAAAATAACAATGCCTCGCCTTAGCGATACTATGACTGAGGGAACGGTGGCGAAATGGTTAAAAAAAGTTGGTGACAAAATCGAAGAAGGAGATATCCTTGCCGAAATTGAAACTGATAAAGCAACAATGGAATTTGAAGCGTTTGAATCTGGAACGCTTTTATATATAGGACTTCAAGATGGTGATTCAGCTCCGGTTGATTCATTATTGGCAATCATCGGAAAAGAAGGTGAAGATTATAAATCTTTATTGGAAGGAAATGATGAACCGAAAGAGGATGATTCTAAAGCAGAATCAAAATCTGAAGATAAAAAAGAGGAAAAATCAGAAGATAAGTCGGACGATTCTAAAGAAGAAAAACCTAAAGAGGTTTCTTCAAAATCTAAAGAACTTCCAAAAGGAGTTGTAGTTGTAAAAATGCCTCGTCTTAGTGATACTATGACCGAAGGAACCGTTGCAACTTGGCTTAAAAAAGTTGGTGACAAAATCGAAGAAGGTGATATTCTTGCTGAAATCGAAACTGACAAAGCAACCATGGAGTTCGAATCTTTTAACGAAGGAACTTTATTATATATCGGAATAAAAGAAGGTGAATCTGCTCCAATTGATAGCATTCTTGCAATCTTAGGTCCAGAAGGAACTGACGTTAGCGGAATCGCCGAAAACTATTCTTCGGAGGAAGAAGGTAACAGTACTGACAATTCAGATAGTAAATCTGAGGATTCAAAAGAAGATACTAAATCGGAAAAATCAGAATCGAAAGAAACTGTTTCAACCGAAGAAAAATCTACTTCTTCTAATGATGATAAACGTGTATTTATTTCGCCATTAGCGAGAAAAATTGCGGAAGAAAAAGGAATTAATCTAAATGATTTAAAAGGTTCTGGCGAAAACGGTCGAATCATTAAATCGGATATAGAAAATTATAAGCCACAAGAAGCAAAACCTGCTGCTCCGGCGGCGACTTCAGGACAAACTTCTGCGCCTGCGCCAGCATCTGCACCTGCACGACCATTTGTTGCTGCTGGAGAAACGGATGTAGAAGAAGTGAAAAATTCGCAAATGCGCAAGACTATTGCTCGCAGACTTGCTGAATCAAAATTCACAGCTCCTCACTACTACTTGACTATCGAAGTAGTAATGGATCAAGCGATGGCTTCAAGAAAAACTATCAACACATTGCCAGATACTAAAGTTTCGTTTAACGATTTAGTAATCAAAGCTTGTGCGATGGCTCTTAAAAAGCACCCACGTGTGAACTCTTCTTGGAAAGATGACGTTACTGTAATCAATCACCACGTTCATATTGGTGTTGCAGTTGCGGTAGAAGACGGACTTCTTGTTCCTGTTTTACCTTTTGCAGATCAACGCACTTTGACTCAAATTGGTGCTGAAGTGAAAAATCTTGCTTCAAAAGCTAAGAACAAAAAACTGCAACCTTCAGAAATGGAAGGAAGCACTTTTACGGTTTCTAACTTAGGCATGTTTGGAATTACCGAATTTACTTCGATTATCAATCAGCCAAATTCTGCGATTCTATCTGTTGGTGCAATCGAAGAGAAACCAATTGTAAAAGAAGGACAGATCGTGGTTGGAAATACTATGAAATTAACGCTTGCTTGCGATCACCGTACTGTCGATGGTGCGACTGGAGCTCAATTCTTGCAAACGCTTCGTCAATACTTGGAAAATCCAGTTACGATGTTAGCTTAATAAAAATCTAATTTTTTTACTATATAGCAGCTGTATGTTTTCATACAGCTGTTTTTTTATAACTTGATTTTTTTGAAAACACCATTTATCTTCCGCCTGTTTCTAATTGTCTTCACCTTACTCATTTGTCAACTTTCTCTTGCCCAAATAAGCGTCGTAAGTTGGAATTTGCAGAATTTAGGACAGTCGAAATCCCCTGAAACTTTAGAGCAGATTGCCGATTTCGTGAAAAGTTATGATATCGTAGCTATCCAGGAAGTTGTCGCCGGCTACGGAGGAACTCAATCTGTGGCTGCTTTGTCAGATATTTTAAATAGGAAAGGCGCGAAGTGGACTTATATTGTGAGCGATCCAACTGCAAGTAGCGCTTATAAATCCGAACGTTATGCATATTTATGGAAACCATCCAAAGTACAACTTATAAATAAACCTTTTCTCGATAAGAATTATGTGATCGAAATTGATCGCGAACCTTTTTTTGCCGATTTTAAATACAACGGCAAAATATTTACCTTGGTAAATTTTCACGCGATTACCAAGAAGATGCAACCTGAAACTGAGATTAAATATTTTAAGTTCTTGCCGGATTTATATCCTACAAAAAACCTGATATTTCTCGGAGATTTCAACTGTCCCGAAACACATTCGGTTTTTAATCCTTTAAAGAAAATGGGTTATAAATCTGCTTTCCAAAATCAGAAAACTACCTTGAGGCAGAAGTGTTTTAATGACGATTGTCTCGCTTCCGAATTTGATAATTTCTTTTACAAAAGTGATAAAATTAGGTTCTTAAAAGCCGAAGTAATTCATTTTTATAAAAAGTATGAGGATGTCAAAGCAGCTCGAAAACTTTCAGATCATATTCCGATTTTGATGACTTTTGATTTACTTTAAAAAAGAGTTGTAGCTATTTATTTTTTGCCTCAATCCATTTTGAAAGATATTTAGAGCTAGTTAAAGTATGATGTTGCAAAAGCGCTCCCAAGAAATTTTGCTTTC
>CBDUDY010000195.1:0-4415 GCA_965366055.1 uncultured bacterium | reverse complement strand
TTAGTTTGAATACAAGGTTTACCAAATTGTGAACCGTAAAAAACTCTGCGGGTTTCTGTATTTTTGCTGTAAGCCCAGTAATGTTTATCTAAAATCATCGCAAAATATGAGGCTTCCAAATTATTTTTCTTTACTTCATTTAAAAATAAATCGAAATATTTCTTTTCTTTAACTAATCGGGTCGGATTGTGCAATAAAACAGCGGTAAATGCAAGCGCCACGCATTCTCTGTCGAAGTTCTCTGTACCTAATAATTTTCTTGTAGGATACCCATTATCTGTAACAAAAGCTACTACTTTATCAAAGTTTAAAGAATCTATAGCAAGTGTAACTTTTTGTCTATTATCGAAATTTATACTGTAATCTCTAATACCTTGATCTAATCCATAAATCTGACAGAGTTCAAATGCTAAACTATCTTTGATCTTATTTTGCTTTACTATATATTCTTGATCGCTTTTTATAAGTTGTGAAGAAGATGAACATCCGTAAACAGATAGAAGTACTAAAAAAATAAATAACCTCATAATAAAATAATATGTAACTGAGAGTTCAAATTTTATCTCAAACCCAATCTTTAAATCTTAAAATGCCTAAATAATCTCAGTTCAAAAAAGCAAGAGTCATCATAATAGAAGATTCAGTACTTATCTCAAACCCAATCTTTAAATCTTTAAATTTTTCAATCTTTAAATAACCTCGGTTCTTATATGCAATATACGCCTAACATAAAACGATTTGTCTATTTAAAGAATGAATCCACAAACTCCACTTTATTAAAAACCTGAAGATCATCAATTCCTTCTCCTACTCCAATATATCTCACAGGAATTTGAAATTGATCTGAAATTCCGATAACCACACCACCCTTTGCCGTTCCGTCAAGTTTAGTCACAGCCAGAGCTGTAACTTCTGTAGCTGCGGTAAAGTGTTTTGCTTGTTCAAATGCATTTTGACCGGTCGAACCATCCAAAACCAGTAAAACTTCGTGTGGCGCCTCAGCAGTTACTTTCTGCATCACACGTTTTACCTTGGTCAGCTCATTCATAAGATTTACCTTATTATGAAGCCTTCCCGCAGTATCGATAATCACAATATCTGCATTTTGAGTGACAGCCGATTGCAAAGTATCAAAAGCCACAGATGCAGGATCAGAACCCATACTCTGTTTTACAATTGGCACATCGCAGCGATCTGCCCATATTTGAAGCTGGTCAATTGCCGCAGCACGAAAAGTATCGGCAGCACCAAGAACCACTTTATATCCAGCTTTTTTGAATTGCATTGCAAGCTTTCCAATTGTGGTAGTTTTCCCGACACCATTAACCCCAACAACCATAATTACGTACGGTTTTGGACCTTTGGGAACCACAAATTCAGTCTGATCTTCGGTATTGTTTTCAGACAATAAGCCCGCAATTTCCTCTCTTAGAATTTTATTTAGCTCGTCAGTACCGACATACTTATCCTCGGCAACGCGCTCTTCAATACGTTTAATAATCTTTAAAGTGGTATTTACACCAACGTCAGAAGACACAAGGATTTCCTCTAAATTATCGAGAACTTCGTCATCTACTTTGGATTTACCGGCTACAGCTTTGGTAAGTTTTGAAAAAAAAGTTGTCTTAGATTTCTCTAATCCCTTGTCTAAAGTTTCTTTCTTTTCGGAAGAAAATATTTTTTTGAAAAAATTCATTGCTATACGGCTGAATTAATAATTGCGATTGCTTAAAACTACCGTCAAATCTAAGCATTTTTGAAGACTTTTTTACTGACAAATGTCAGCGGTTTGCAAATTAGTAAATGATTGGCATTTTCGTCTTCGATTTTTTTTTGGGCGAGCCCTTTCGCCAGAACGACAATTGCAAAACTTCATATTTATTTTGGCTCAGGTCAGGCTGTACACTATATCTTTTCTGGCAGAAAAAGCCAGAAAAGGATGCCGTTCCCATCCTTCTCGCAAAATATTCCGGCATACAATAACTTAATGATAAACATTTCAATCAAAATTCAGGAAAATATATCCTAGTTGAAAACGATCTCCATAACAAACGAGTGGCGTTCATTGCTGTTTTTTCTGCTGCTTGCCCATGGCGAGTATCTACTTACATTTGAAAACTACTCGCAGCGTTGGCGATGAGAGTACTATTAAATATAATAGAAGTTTGAAAATTTCCGTGATGGCTAAATATTTAAAGAAACGTCACATTTTTAGATCTTAAATAATTTGATGCGCATTTTTTATGGATTGCGTTCATTTCTAATATATGTCGCTATTTGAGGACTCATAGTTGATAGTAGCGTGAATTCAGTAAGGAGATGAGCATTGCAAATGCTGGGTTTGAGTCGTGTAAGAAAACAGGCAGTAATTGCAAATAAATACTAGAAAAACTTATATACATCAGGAGCTGATAGTTGGCATAACAGAAAAATAGATAAAAAGGGCGACATTGAAAATGCGTGGTTTGTGTAAGAAGGTGGCACTTTTTGTAAACGAGTATGTAAATTTGGGTTGTGTCCATTGCAACTATTTCTGCTGCTTGACTGTGGCGACTGCCTTCTTGCAATGGAAACTAATCGCAGCTTCGGCAACGCGGATAATTTAAAAATTTCTGTCATAGTAAAATGGCAAAATATTTAATGTTTCGTCGCCTCTTCTGGAATTGAAAATCTTGTACTGCATATTTGTTGAATGGATTGCATGCATTCCTAATATTTGTCGCTCTTTCAGAGTTAATATATCTTGTGTGGCAAATTTTTAATGATCGTACTTTATTATTATAGAGAGATGAATAATTCAATATTCCTTAGATGACGAGATCCCATAGCCGTGATGGGAGCGGAAATCCCGCAGGCAGCGGGGCTATTTTTTCCTGACAGAATAGAGCGACCAACGGAAGCTCCTATTGTGGCATTGGAAAAAAAGCCGCGCCACGAGGAATTGAAGAGGACAGCGCGATTAGCTTCAAAAAAATATTCTGCTGACCTCGAGCAAAACATATTGATAAATTAAAATAGCACAAAAAAAAACCGCCTAACTTTCGCTAGACGGCTTTCCCCTAAAAAATTTATTTTTGATCAAACTTTAATTAACGCACTACTTTCTTTGTAATTGTAGCACCATCAAGCAAAGTGATTTGTACTAATAATACTTCGTTTGCCTGACCTGCAGCAATCGTAGTTTGTGTAGCATTAATGTTAGTTTGTGTAGCCAAAAGTCTGCCTCTAATATCAAATACTTTTACAGTTTGCATTGTTGCATTTCCTGAATTGATGGCGAAAGATTGATTGTCATTTTTGAAGATAACAACTGCATTTGCATCGAAAACCGAATTATGTGTAGACAATAAGTTTGTGTAAGCAAGGTTGAAACGATCTGAGAAAGTTCCAGCTTCTGAAGCAAATGTATAAGCTCCCGCTTTTAAATCTTGCTGTTGTCCTGTAAGTGCATCTCTCAAGTAAATTGCTTGATCTGCTTCAAAAAGTCCATCTACATGGTCAATTGCAATTGTGTAAGTTCCAGCATTTGTCGCTTTAAACTGCATTGCCACAACATCTTCAGCATTAAAAGGAAGGCTTCTACCCTGAATTGCATAAGGTGTATCGTTGATGATAGATGTTAATGCGATAGGACCATCGTTCATATATTTACCATCGGCTCTATCTAAATCGTTGCTTGCATCTGTCATATATCCAACTAATGTTTGTGAATAAAGTCCATCTGCATTTGTAGCATTTAACCAAATTCTGTTACGCTCAACTAGGTCGTTAGATTTGAAGAATTGGTTCGCGTGATTGTCTACACGCATGCTGTTTGTAAATTCGATAGTACTTCCAGCTTCAGTTGTTCCAGCAATAAACCCTTGTCCAGTTTGGATCACTCCGTTTGGATTAAAGTTTTGAGCTTCACCATTGCTTACGAAACCGGCAGTTGTCCAAGTGCTATAAGAAGGACTTGCTGCATTATTAGTTTTTCTCCAGAAATATAGAGTACCAGTAAGTGAGGTAGCGTTGTTAGTATTTCCTACAAGAGCAAAAGCATCAATTGGCGATGGGTAAGGATTACCTACTGCATTATAGCTAGTTCCTGTAATTGGAGCAGTTGTATTTATACCTAAAGTATAAGAAATATTTCCACTATTTGGCTTTCCTACAAATGAACCTTCCCAGATTGTTGCTGTTTCAGGATGCGTATTTGGCATACGAATTAAGTATGATTTTGCTGTAGCAAAAGTTGTTGTAGATGGAGTTGCGACATTGTACAGATTGGTCGCTGTGTTGTAAGTGTAAAAACGAGCTGGCAAAGTTGCTGGCGAAAAGTTCAATAATGTTTGTGCACCAAAAGTCGGTGAACTCCATAACGTATAATCTTGACGTATTAATGCTGAACTATTACGTTTTACTGTGATATCACC
>CBDUDY010000194.1:0-4416 GCA_965366055.1 uncultured bacterium | reverse complement strand
TCCTTTAGGAGCATCAGTCATTACTATTATTTTATTGATAAGACTATAAGTGCAATTTATAGTGGTGCTGTTGAATCTGTTAATTCGCTGTATTTAGACAATTTATTACTTCTCCATTTCGTAGAAGAAATCCTGCTCATTTTAATATTATCTTATTCTTTAGGAAATTATCACGGAAATTCTTTTTGCGTAGATCTAAAATTAATTTACTAAAAACACACTATGATATAATTACTATCATGTTTTGTATTTTCAATTTTCTCTCGCGGCAGGGATAGAAGCGGCATCCTTTGCTGCTTCCGTAAATTTCAATGGTAGCAAAATTCTTGTAGCAGCAAAGATATAGCGGAAAGCCCGGTTGTGGCTGTGAAGAATGAAACAGCCACAAGCCGCCCAAAAAAGGAATATCAATTTCAAAAATATAATATCAATAGTAGTTTTACTAGACCGAAGGGACATCGCGTTTTTGAAATTAAAAAATCTTTAAATGCAGTATAGAAATCATTAATCACAGGACAACTGAAGCGCTTTTCCAAATTAAATTATAAAATAAACTGCAACTTATTTTAAATAGTATCTTTACTCGAAGACTAAACGCGCGGAAATGCAGAACCAAAATCTTTGGATATTTACTGAACAAAATAAGGATGATGAACGCTTTTTGGAAGTCATACGAAATCCCCAAAACGCAGTCATTATTTTAACTGAAAACGGTGAAGGGAAAATTCTACAAGAATTTGAAACTACTTCATTAATCAAAAATTCCATTGTTTTTATTGAACCAAGTCGATTCCAATCGATAGAGCAAACTACGCACGACCTTGTAATTAAAATTGTGGTTTATAAAAAGACTTATCTGGGAGATGTAAATATCAAACTTAACAAACTTAAAATTTTCAAATATTTCAGTCTTTATTTTAAGGAATTTGCGGATTTTTCCGAAGAGGAGATGACTTTACTTTTTGAACAAATAAAGACGATGGGACTTCTTCAAAATTTTAAGGAAGATATTGGTTTCAATGATAAAGTTTTAGAACTTTTATTTTCGGCGTTCATCTACACCATTACCGGAATTTATTTGAGTAATGAATTTTTTGAGAAGCGTAAAATGTTACGTGCTGATGAAATTACTTTCCAGTTTACAAAAAATGTGTTTAAGTACTGTACACGAGAAAAATCTCCTCAATTTTATGCAGATTTACAAAACATCACTTCCAGACATTTAACTTCGATGATTAAAAGCGTGACAGGGAAAACGGCGAGTCAGGTTATAACAGAATTTGTGATGAATGAAGCAAAAATTCTTCTAAAATCTACCGATAAGACTGTTATGCAAATTGCTGATGATCTAAATTTCGGCGATTCCTATACTTTCTCACATTACTTTAAAAGGAACGAAGGTGAAAGTCCGGTTCTTTATAGAACAAATAAAATCTAAAACTGGGACTTTGCAAATGCTTCTATTAATTAGCGAATTATCGCCAATTTGCATCTCTTTACAACCATTTTTATACTGCAAAAAAACCTCAAGCCTAAACGCTTAATGCTCAGGTAATTATAGGTCACGCCCCGCCTTCAATACTTGAAAAATACTACATTCAGACATTTTTGACCTCATTCTAGCCATTTTATCATCTTAGGTAATTTGGTAATTTTGCATAATAATCAACACTATAATTAACATTTAGAAATAATTTGTCATAAAAAATTGTCTCCAAACTTATTAATAAAGGAATCATTTTTCCTAAATTAGATGAATCGTAAAATTCACAAAACTGATTTTGCTGTTTGATAACGGATATTTTATTATTGAAAATTCAATTTTAAATAATTGGAAACATTGGCAAAGTTATTTGAACTTACAGTTTACTATCTAAATAGATTTGAATTTTGACGGCAACAAGAATTTTAATCTCTGGTTTGCTCGGCTTCCTTTATAAATAAAAGATTACTAAAAAAAAAAATCACAAGATTTACTTCAAACATTTGTTCAATAAAAAAAAAGCAATTAAAAAAGTCAAGAACATATTAAAAATAATTATAACATCAGTATTATCTAAATTATTCAATTTTAATAAACCAACAATTAATATACAAGAATATGGACACATCAAAATTATTTGACCTAAAAGGAAAAACCGCAATAGTAACTGGAGGAGCGGGCGGAATTGGAAAAGCTTGTTGTGAAATGCTAGCAGCTTTTGGAGCCAATGTAGTAGTTTCAGATTATAATCTAGACGCTGCGAAAGAGACTTCAAAAGCAATAAACGACCAAGGTGGAAAATCAATCGCGATTGATTGTAATGTGCTTGAAGATTCTGCGCTTGTCAACTTAGTAGATGAAACAGTTAAGCATTTTGGCAGCATCGAGATATTGGTAAACAATGTTGGTGGTGGTGGCGCTGGAAAAGAAAGTCCTTACGATATTGAGGTAGCACAATTCAAAAAAGTATTTGAAATGAACGTTTTCAGTATGTGGAGACTGTGCCAACTAGTTGCACCCCATATGAAAAAAGCTGGTTACGGAAGTATTATCAATATGTCATCAATGGCATCTATTAATAAAAGTCCCGCAATTAGTGCTTATGCATCTTCCAAAGCTGCCATTAATCACATGACTCGCAACCTTGCTTTTGATTATGGTCCAGATAATATTCGTATCAATGCTATAGGACCTGGAGCGACAAGAACTCATGCTTTAAGCACCGTTTTGACACCAGAATTAGAAAAAGCAATGCTTAAGCATACGCCAATACACAGACTAGGTGAGGCTGAAGATATTGCCGGAGCAGTACTATATTTTGCAGCTCCAATTTCTAGCTGGACTAGTGGTCAGGTAATCTTCATAAACGGAGGTGGTGAACAGACACTAGATATGTAATACAAGAATTTCAAAGTTCCCTAGACTTCGATTTAAGCATAGTTACAAAGAAATAGTAGCTATTAAATTTTATAAGCTTCCGCTAAATTTATTGCGGAAGCTTATTTTGTTCATAGAATTATCTGGCAACAATGAAAGACCATCAAATCATTCGTGATCAATTCATTACAACAGGATTTTAAACTTTTCCGAAAATTAGTTTCTACAAGATTTGGAGTAAATTAAAAATATTATGAAAGAAGAACAGCAATTAAATAAGCCGACCGCAAAGAGAAAAATCATCATTGTTGGTGGCGGACCTGCGGGAGTTCAAGCTGCAATACGTGCTTGTGAACTAGGAGCTGATGTGACAATTTTAGAAAGTAATAAGCTCGGGGGAACTGCCTTTAACGAAGGACCTGCGCCAGTTCGTACACTTGCAAGAGCCGCGCGGCTCCGTTCAGATACTTTATTATTTTCTCAATTTGGTCTTCAAGGTGAGGTTCCGACTGTAAATTTTGGACGAGCCATCGAAAACGCCAATCGTGTTGCATCATACGCCAATGAAGTGTGGAATCTTACCACCATTGTAAAGCAATTGGGAATAACTGTAGTTGACCAAGTTGGACCTGCTCATTTTATAAATAAAAACACTCTTGAAATATCAGACGGCAGACAATTTACAGCTGATAAAATTATCTTGGCAGTTGGAGGAAAACCTCGAAAGCTTTCTATTCCGGGGAATGAACTAGCGTTATCATTTCACGATTTGTGGCAGATGACTACTTTGCCACAGCGAGTGACCGTTGTTGGTGGATCTGCAACTGGTTGTCAACTTGCTTCAATATTAATTGATTTTGGAGCCGAGGTCGATGTAATAGAATTTGCCGATCGACTAACACCTCCAAGTGACAAAGACATTTCTCGTAGGCTAGACACGGCGTTCAAAAATCGAGGAATGAATATCTTGACTGGAACTGGATGTGATTCAATCGAAAAAGAAAACGGAAGACTTAAAGTTTCATATACCACAGGCGACAATAAAGATTTTATAAAGACTGATGCAGTATTCCTGATGGTTGGTTGGCCGGCGAATGTTTCAGGATTAAGACTAGAAAACGCAGGTATAGAAATGAACGGTCCTTACATAAAAGTAGATGATTATTTGCAAACTAATATTCCGGAAATATTGGTGGCTGGAGATGCAAATGGGGTTAGTATGTTTGTACAAAGTGCCGCACATCAGGCAAGAGTCGCTGCGGAAAATGCTGTTTTGAGTGCTGAAAAAGTTTACAATCCGCAGGCAATTGCAACCGGAAGTTTTACCGAACCAGAATATGGATCTGTAGGAATGACCGAAGATCAGGCTCAGAAAGAGCACGACTGTTTGATTGAAACTGTAGATTATTCCGGTTTGCCACGTGCAATTATGGACGGTAAAACAGATGGATTTTGCAAATTGATTGTAGATCGAAAAACGAAATTACTTTTGGGCGCACACGTTGTAGGCTCGTATTCTGCAGAGGTGATTCAAGTCGCCGCTACCTGCATTGTTG
>CBDUDY010000193.1:0-4435 GCA_965366055.1 uncultured bacterium | reverse complement strand
GAAAAGTTGCTATAAAAGAAAAGCGACCTGTACGGGTCGCTTTCTATAAAATTTCGATCATTACAACCAAAATACCTTTATTTTTATCATCGGTAATTTCCATAAAAGCTTTTTTAGAAACATCGAGTTCACGACCCGCTTTCCAAGGTCCTCTGTCATTAATTATAACAATAACCGATTTGCCATTTATTTTATTGGTTAAGCGAACTTTTGTTCCAAATTCCAATTTTCTATGTGCTGCAGTTAGTTTGCTATTGCTAAACTTTTCGCCACTCGCTGTTTTTCGACCGTTGAATTTATTATGGTAATAGGAAACTTTTGCATTACTCTTAAAAACCTTTCCGCCTGCTGCAGTTTTTTTTGTTCCACAAGAGGACACAAGCAAGGACATTATGGCAATTAGAACGAGAACGGAAATCTTTTTTATCATCTTTATTTTATTGAACAACTTCGATCGTTATATTAACTGATCCGCTGCTCTTATTAGTAGCAATCTGCATGAAAGCAGTTTTTGTAAGGTCAATTTCGCGGCTTTTAGTAAAAGGTCCTCTATCAGTAACCTCTACGACCACCGATTTGTTATTTGCGGTATTGGTAAGCTTCAGCTTTGTTCCGAATGCCAAGGTTCGATGTGCAGCCGTTAACTTTTTATTATCAAAAGGCTTTCCGCTGGCTGTTCTTCTACCATTGAGTTTATCATGATAATAAGAAGCGTGTGCATTTATTTTGAACGGTTTGACTTTTAAATCTCTCATCAAAGCTATCGAATCTACCATAATTGAAACAGGTAAAACAGGAGCTTCGGCCATAACGGGCATTGATGAAATTCCATCTTTTAAAGCAGCTTTCTGAATTTCGACTACCTTTTTTGCAGTACTAACAACTTTTGCATCAGTATTGATTTTACTTTCTACAGCTGCTTTAGGCTCTAAAAATTTCTTTGCTGAAGCAGGAGTTTTTGGAGTGACGGTAATTTTTGCAGGCGTTAGGATCGTAGGTGCAATAATTTCTTTTGAAGTTATTGCGGATTTCGTCTTTATTTCTTTTGTTTGTGCAAGTACTGTAGTACTTAGACAACAAAACAATATAATCAGCGAAAATAGATGCTTTACAGATTTATGCATAATCAAAATATTAATAGTATCCTTAAACGGAATAACTAACTTTAAATTGTCATTATGCTAACCAAGTTGCCCAAGGAAGTCTACTTAACAACAATACTAAGCCAATTCCGTAAAAGATTGCAATTGATTTAAATTGTGCGGCATCTTGTAATTTTTTATGTCTTGACCAACCTATTGTAATAAGTACAATTGCGATTATATTGATAAATGGATGTTCTACTGCAAGAAGTCTGCTAAAAGAATCCATTCCACCCATTCCAAGAGCTTTGATCTTGTCAAGTCCATTTGGAGAGACAAACCATAAAATCATACCGATTAAAAGCTGCACGTGCGCTGCAATTAATGCAAATAGAGAAATACGTCTATCCTTTGCAGTAAAGGGATTCTTTGATGAGAAACCAATTAGTGCGTTAATTACTGCAACAACGATTATTAGAAGTGCAACGTAGGCAAATCCTGAGTGTAGTGATAAAATTGTATTGTACATTTTTAGGTGTTTTTTATGGTGACCAAATATAGTTAAAAAAAAGATTACAAAAAAAGTCCCGAATTGCTTCGGGACTTTGATT
This sequence comes from uncultured bacterium, assembly GCA_965366055.1. Classification (GTDB taxonomy): domain Bacteria; phylum Bacteroidota; class Bacteroidia; order Flavobacteriales; family Flavobacteriaceae; genus Flavobacterium. The sequence continues at coordinate 2,742 of CBDUDY010000193.1, read as the reverse complement.
TATATAAAGAAACTGAATTCTTAGAAGTTGTAGCTAATTGTGAAACTCCAAGTTCTTCCTAATCCGAAGTAACCTTGATTTGCATCAGCTAAACCGTTGTAAATTCTACCTGCAGACTCGTAAGTACTGAAATCAGTCTCACTTTTTGGATTAATACGGTCTGTAGTTTTAATATTTGATCTCAATTCAGATAGATATACTTTGTAGAAAACGTTGTTTACGTTTAATCTGAAATCTACTGAATCATCTTTGTCTTTTCCTACAAGCATTCTGTAAGATATACCAGCATCTACAAGATCATATTTAGGTAACAATAAATTTTCTTTTACAGGATTTCCATTTGCATATAAATTATCATAAAATCTGTAATCTGCATCGACAGAAAGTCTTTCAACTATTTTAAATTTAGCACCAACTCCAGCAGTCATCTGCGCGGCATCACCAACTTTACCACCGTCAACATCTTCTATTTTAGAACTAAGTATATTTCTGTTATCATCTCTCTTCGTTGTAACAGAATTTCCAACATATTCCCAGTTTCCAACCGATCCAAATGCTCTAACCTCAACAAAAGAGAAAGGTTTTGCTACAAAATCTAATTCGACACCTGAGTGTAATTGCTCAACACCTTCATTTGTAGTAAACACTTGATCTCCGGCAACAAGAGTAATGTCACCAAAAACCTCGTCTTTAGTCAATGACGCACTCTTAGTAGTAACTCTATCTTTCCAAGAAGTTCTGTAAGCATTAACATTTGCAGTAAAGTATTTTGATTTGAATTTGTAACCAGCTTCAAGACCAAAAATCTTTTCGTTTGATGTTAGTGGATTTACCTGATTTGTAAAGTTCAAATAAATATTATCGTGGTAAGGCTGACGAGAATAGTATCCAGCATTCACATAAACTTGACTGTGGTCAGCAATATTGTAGCTACCTCCAGCTTTTGCATTGTAACCAAAATTATTCACTTTTTCTGCTGCTTCTGCCTCTGCGATATAATCGTAATAATCAAAACGTTGGTGAGACTGAGTAGATGCTGCTCCTTGAGCAAATAGAGAAAATTTCTCTGTAGCATATTCTACTTGTCCAAAAACACCTCCGTAAGAAATATTTTCGCTGTAATCGTAGTCAATTCTTTGATCTTTGCTGATACTGTTAAAAGTACTTCTCCATGGGTCAATACTTTGAGACTCTGTAACAGTATTAAAAACTGGATCAGTAACAAATTGACTATTTGCGTCCATCAATCTTCTGCTTTCTTTCCAACTATCTAAACCAACGAAATTATTAATCTGACGATAGTGCGAACCCTTATAAGTTCTTAGATCAGCTCCTACATTTAAAGTAAGATTTTCAGAAAGTTGTTTTTCAAGGTTTGTAACAAGACCATACCAGTTATGATTATTCATAGATGATCTAATTGCATACCCTTCCTTATTTAAATCAAATGTACCTTGACGATCTGGCAATAATTGATTGTTTTCAAATATTTTATCAAAGTTAATTTGACCATCAGTTACTACTTTAGCGCTGCTTTTACCGTAGTTACCAGTTCCTCCACCACGTCCCCAAGAACCGTAAAGTACTGTTGATAAACTAGTGTTATCATTGATAGCCCAGTCCCAGTTTAAATTAGCAACTGGTTTGTGGTAAAAGTTAGTACGCTCAGAAAGATATTGTCCATTTAAAGTACCCCAGTTACTATTATATCTTCTTCCGTATTTTTGGTAATCAGAAATACTTTTTGAAAAGTTCTGATCGTGCTCTTGTGGTGCCCCAGTAATCAAGAAGTTGAAGTTATGAGCTTCGTTTAATTTATATCCTAACGAGATAAAGTAATTGTATCCTTCTCCGTAAGTACCATCGTTGTATCCGTCCCCTTGCCATTTTGTAAACAAAACACTTGCACCAAATCCTTTTTTACCTTCTCCTGTGCTGTAAGCAGCAGTAGTTTTCAAGTAATTGTCATTTGCTACTCCAGCAGAAACAAATCCACCTTCTCTTTTGTCAGTTGTTTTTGTAACAAAGTTTACAGTTCCACCTACAGAAGAAATTGCAAGTTTAGAAGAACCTAAACCTCTTTGAATTTGAATACCACTAGCAATATCTGACATTCCAGACCAGTTAGACCAGTAAACTAATCCATCTTCCATACCATTGATTGGCTGACCATTCAATAAGAAAGCTGTATTATCTTGACCAAACCCACGTACTGTGATTCTAGAATCTCCAAAACCTCCAGATTGACCAGCTACATAAACAGATGGTGTATTTACCATTGCCTGCGTAACATCTGCACTTCCAGTTTTTTGTTTAATTTCTGCAGCTCTAATAGTCGAAACTGCGATTGGCGTTCTTCTACTTTCTGCCAAGTCAATTACTCCCTTTCCTACTACAATAATTTCGTCTAACTGATTAGAGTCAGTTCCAATAACAATTTGACCTAAATTAGCAGTTGCGCCATTTGCTACTTTAAAAGTAAGAACTTTAGTTTCAAATCCGATATAAGAAATTTCAACACTACCTGCAGTTTGTACAGTAGAAATTTGAAATTTTCCGTCATTATCGGTTGTTGCAGTTTCTTGAGAATTAAGAATTACAACATTAACCCCTGGCAATCCCAATCTTGTGTCATTGTCTAAAACAATTCCTGTAACAGTTTGCTGCGAAAACATCACAGAAACCATCATCAGAAGCAAGCCCGAAAAGATCCAATTTTTCATAATATTAAGTTTTGTTTTT
>CBDUDY010000192.1:0-4440 GCA_965366055.1 uncultured bacterium | reverse complement strand
TGTGCTTCAATTTTGAAAGATATTCATAAGTGAAATATTTTTTTTTTAGAAACCATCTCTACACATTCTATTTTAAATGCAAAATCATACTTTACTTGTTTTTCATAAAAAATGCCCCAAAAATCATCTAACTTCTTGGGGCATATTCAAAATCCTTATATGGCTTTTTTTATAATGATTAAAGAGATTATGACTCTAACATTGTCACGTAACGCTCTGCATCGAGCGCAGCCATACAGCCGCTTCCCGCAGCAGTAATTGCTTGACGATAATCTTTATCCTGAACATCTCCTGCAGCAAATACACCTGGCATATTTGTTTTTGCAGTTTTTGGATCAGTAATTAAATATCCTGTTTCATCCATCGTTAACTGATCAGCGAAGATATCAGTATTTGGTTTGTGTCCAATAGCGATAAACAATCCGGTAATAGCAATTTCAGAAGTTTCATTTGTAAAGTTATTGATCATTCTCAATCCTTCTACAACTTGATCTCCTAATACTTCTTCTACTTCAGTATTGTATAAAACTCTTAGATTTGGGGTATTTTCAACTCTATGTTGCATTGCTTTCGAAGCTCTCATCTTGTCTTTACGCACCAACATAGTTACGCTTCTGCAAATATTAGAAAGGTATGTTGCTTCTTCGGCAGCTGTATCTCCTGCTCCAACGATCGCCACATCTTGATTTTTATAGAAAAATCCGTCGCAAACCGCACAAGCACTTACACCACCACCTCTAAGTCTTTGCTCACTAGGTAATCCTAAATATTTTGCAGTAGCTCCTGTTGAAATAATCACCGTTTTGGCGTAAATTACTTTACTCCCATCAATTGTAATTTTGTGGATTCCACCTTCTTTTTCAGAAAATTCAGCTTTTGTAGCCATTCCGATGTGAACTTTTGTTCCAAATCGCTCAGCTTGCGCTTGTAATTGAAGCATCATGGTTGGACCATCAATTCCATCAGGATATCCAGGAAAGTTATCAACTTCGGTAGTTGTTGTCAACTGTCCACCTGGTTCCATACCAGTATATAAAACTGGGTGCATATCTGCTCTTGCTGCATAAATTGCTGCCGTATATCCGGCTGGTCCTGAACCTATGATTAGGCATTTTATAACTTCTGATATTTCTGACATAATTTTTAACTTTTAATGTGTGCAAAGATACCTATTATATAAAAGAATGAAAAGCCAAATTTGTCACTTTTAAGCCTGATTAATTTTTTTCTTGTTTTGTGAAAATTGTGGTTGCAGAAACCGATTTTAATTCTATCTTTGCATCAGAATTTTTCGGGGTGTAGCGTAGCCCGGTTATCGCGCCTGCTTTGGGAGCAGGAGGTCGCAGGTTCGAATCCTGCCACCCCGACTAACAAATCCTTTCTGCATTGCAGAAGGGATTTTTTGTTTTATGCAAAACCGAGCTTGCTCGAAGTTTTGGATAAAACAAAAAAGACCTAGCAGTTTGAAAAACTGCGCAAAGGATTTGGTTGTCTCTAATAAACCAAATATCAGGATCACGCAGTAATCCTGCCACCCCGACTAACAAATCCTTTCTGCATTGCAGAAGGGATTTTTTGTTTTATGCAAAACCGAGCTTGCTCGAAGTTTTGGATAAAACAAAAAAGACCTAGCAGTTTGAAAAACTGCGCAAAGGATTTGGTTGTCTCTAATAAACCAAATATCAGGATCACGCAGTAATCCTGCCGCTCTCAACTTCCTCTTGTTTAAAATCTACGATAGTAACTGTCGCTCATCAATGGAAAATCAGGATTCTATCGACAATTGCTATCCATCCTAAAAACCTCATCCGCTACCACGCAAAAGGCTTAAATCCAAGTCCATATTCTATATAATCGGCGGCACCGCCATCCAAAGTCTTCAAACCAACTTGGGCAAAAACCGTTTTTGTTAGATGGTATCTTAAAGCCGGTCGCATAAAAAATGCGCCTTTGCCTTTGTCATCTCCGATATATGTTCCAAACTGCATTTTGATGTCAAATCTTTCAAAACTAAAAGCATATCCCGCATGTAATGCCGGTGACCATCTATTTTCTGCGGTCAGATCTTGTAAACGATTGTCATAAAATACCTCAAGTCCTGCCGCGATACTATGTCTTTCATTAAATTGATGCTCATATTCTGCCAATGCTGTAAATGTTCCTAAGACAATATCTCTTCCCAGCAATTCATCGCTTTGCGCAATTCCTCCAGCAACATAAACTGCCATGCTATTTCCTTTTGTTGTATCCATGGGAGTTTTTAGTGGTCGTCTAAATCTCGCAGGAAGCACATCATTATTGTAGGGATCGTTATTTTCTAGCAGCTGAGTTCTGTTATAATTATAGCGTAGTCCCATATTAAAACCATAAAGATTTAGACCGCTATTTGGCTTGTATGTCGCACCATTGCTAAAATGACTGAAATCAAGACCATATAATAAATCCAATTCCCGAGTCCATTTATAGGTGAAGCCAAAATTTAAATTAAAGTAAACTGCCATTCTAGCTCCAATCGCATCATTAAGCGGATTTTGATCAGAATTATAAGGTTTTAAATTATAGGTAAGTCCTAGCGAAGGCTCTATAGAAAAAGAAGTTCTTCTGTTAGGATCAGAAAACGGGAATCTGATAAAACCATAAACCGCATTCGGATTTCCAAAAACCTTTGCATCACTCAAAAATCCAGAATAAAATCCAACTCCATATGAAGGATAGCTGTACCTACTCTGCCAATCTTCGGGATTAGTGGGCTGCCAACCCAATTTTAAAGTCACACCGCTATATCCATTATCAAGCAATCCATTTTGAGATAAAGTCCCGTCAGATTTTAGGAAAGCTCCGAAGTGCGTCTTCAACTCTATGAATTTAAATATATTTTTGGAATTATCAACCACGACAATTTCAGTTTGAGCAAAACCGACAGTAGCAGCAAGTAATATAATTGGTAGAAGTAAAAATCGCATCATAGTCTTGTGGATTTATCAATACTAAAATACGACAAAGATAATCTCTGAAATGGAATCCAAAGATTAAAAAATCGAGGCTGTACAATTTTAAAATAAAAATCTACTCTTCTTCAACATAATTTGATAAAAACGCACAACCTAGATATCTACTCAAAATTATTTTAACACAACATTACTACTTAAAAGGTTCGTTTAGGTACGAACCAATCGTATATTTGTGCTTTCTTTAGAATAAGGAACCGTTCACAACGGAGAAATTATTACAACTAATAGAATTTAAAAATCTAAAATTAAAAAAACATTAAAAAACCATGGATTCACTTTTTATCAATTCAATCAAAAATTCTATTAAGCATTGGTATATTCCACTAATAGTTGGAATTCTTTTTATTGTTGTTAGTGTTGTCGCATTTACATCGCCATTAGGATCACTTCTCACTTTGTCTCTCCTTTTTAGTTTGTCGCTAATTTTTGGTGGACTTTCAGAAGTTGTGTTTTCTGTGGTGAATAGAAATCAAATGAGTAATTGGGGTTGGTCAATGGTATTCGGAATTATCACTATGATTGTTGGATTTCTATTATTTTCAAATCCTGCAATTTCGATTATAAGCTTGTCCTTTTACGTTGGATTTATCATTCTATTTAGATCCATTTCTGCCATAAGTTTTGCGCTTGATATTAAAAAATATGGAAGTAAAAGTTGGGGAGGTTTGCTAGTTTTAGGAATATTAGGAGCAATTTTCTCTTTTCTACTATTATGGAATCCGATTTTTGCAGGACTGAGTGTGGTAATTTTAATTGCATTGAGTTTTCTTTCAGCAGGACTTTTTAGCATCTACTACTCTCTACAACTGCGCAAAATCCACAAACTTTCAAAAGATATTTCTCCTAAGATTCAGGAAAGAATTGATCAAATTAAAAGAGATTTAGAGCAAGAATGGAATACCGATAGTAGAAAAAATATCTACTAAAGATAAAATTTCCAATTTTTTGTACTAGGCGACAAAGTTATTAATTCAGATTCCCCTACACATAAGACAAATCCCTTTTGAGTTTCAGGAGGGATTTGTTGTTTTTAGAATATTTATTTTTTGGAGCTTTATCCAGCTTTCCTCTACAAATCCTCGCAAAAAAAGCTGTAGTTCTAGCGCTACAATGAGCTTCCGTTGGTCGCTATTGTACCGCAACAACTACAAAAAAGCTTTTTTAGGCTCCGGGTTTTGCGTTGCAATCTGGGCTAGGAATTTTTTGAAATAATAAATTTCCGTTGCATTTCAGATATCTACACAAAAGCAGTCTCCACGAAATTATCTCTTTCTACTTATCAGCATCATTTTACAGTAATAAACACCAAAATTTATCGGTAAACAAATCATCAAAATTTCCAATTGATTATATTTATAAACTAAAATCAAACAGAACTACTGAAATTAAAAAATGAGCAATTCCAATTTAAAGACTTATCTAACCTCTA
>CBDUDY010000191.1:0-4518 GCA_965366055.1 uncultured bacterium | reverse complement strand
ATTTCCCTTCTACATTCTCAGGTAATTCTTTGGCAAAATGCATAATCAAGTTATTCTCTTTCTTTGTATCAAAGATTTCGATTGCTTGATTTGCAGTAAATAATGTTCCTTTATCTCCAACTTGCCCTCCACCTTCTGGATAGAAAGGCGTTTTATTTAAAACTATTTGGTATAATGCTCCATCTTTTTTAGAATCTACTTTACGGAATCTTGTAATTTTTACCGCTTGTTGATCCACATCGTACCCAACAAATTCTTCAGATTTGGAATCATCTAAAATTGTCCAGTCTGTAGTTGAAATTTCAGAAGCTGAACGAGATCTAGTTTTTTGCTCTTGCATTGCTGCTGCAAATCCTGCTTCGTCAAGATCTAATCCGCGTTCTCTTAAAATAAGTGCGGTTAAATCGATTGGAAATCCGAAAGTATCGTATAGTTCGAAAGCCTTGCGACCATCGACCATTTTGTTATCTGATTCTTTAATTACTTTTTCTAATAATTGAAGTCCTTGGTCTAAAGTTCTAAGGAAAGACGTTTCTTCCTCGCGAATTACATTCGCAACCAAATCCTTTTGAGTTCTGATTTCTGGAAAAGAACCACCCATTTGGGTGCTCAAAGTTTCTACTAATTTATAAATAAACGCTTCCTTAGTATTTAGGAATGTAAATCCGTATCGGATCGCACGACGTAAAATACGTCTGATTACATATCCTGCACCACCGTTTCCTGGAAGCTGACCATCTGCAATTGCAAATGCAACCGCACGAACGTGATCTGCAATAACACGAATGGCAATATTTGTTTTTTCTTCTTCGTCATCCTTTGCTACGATTGTATAAGTAGCGCCGGTGATTTTTGTGATTTGATTGATAAGTGGTGTAAAAACATCAGTATCGTAATTTGATTTTACATTTTGCAAAACCATACAAAGACGTTCAAAACCCATTCCTGTATCTACGTGTTGTGCTGGAAGTTTTTCGAGAGAGCCATTTGCTTTACGGTTGAACTCCATAAATACGTTGTTCCAAATTTCCACTACGTGTGGATGATCTGCGTTGACAAGATCTTTTCCAGAAACAATCGCTTTTTCTTCAGCTGAACGAATATCTACGTGGATTTCTGAACACGGACCACAAGGACCTTGCTCACCCATTTCCCAAAAGTTGTCTTTTTTATTTCCTAAAAGGATTCGGTCTTCAGAAATTAATTCTTTCCAAATATCCCAAGATTCTTGATCGAAAGGCACATTGTCTTCTTCTGAACCTTCGAAAACGGTTACATAAAGAATGTCTTTGTCAATTTTATAAACTTCGGTAAGAAGTTCCCAAGCCCATTGGATTGCTTCTTTTTTGAAGTAATCTCCAAAAGACCAGTTTCCAAGCATTTCGAACATTGTGTGGTGGTAGGTATCGATACCAACTTCTTCAAGGTCATTGTGCTTTCCTGAAACTCTTAGACATTTTTGAGTATCGGCAATTCTTGCTGCTTTAGGTTCGGCGTTTCCTAAGAAGTATTCTTTAAACTGCGCCATTCCTGAGTTGTTAAACATCAAGGTTGGATCGTCTTTAAGGACAATTGGTGCAGATGGAACAATAAGGTGTCCTTTGCTTTGAAAGAAATCTAGAAATTGCTTGCGGATAGTATCTGAAGTCATTGCGTAAATATGTTTCTGAATAGAATGTTCTAAACTAGTTTTTAATATGTTGTTGGGCGGAGTGCTACTGCCCCGGATGGCAATGGAAAGCTTCGAGGGCCTGAAAGCTATTTTTTTCTGGGCAGGCAGAGCGACCGAAGGAAGCTCCTGCCGGCACATTGAAAAAAAAGTTTTCAGGTTGAGAACTTGCAATGGACAGCCGGATCAAGGCACAAAAGCCTATAATAATCTAAAAAAAGGCGACTCAAGTGAAAACATTTATTAAATTTGTTTTGAACATATCAGATAAATGCTTTTTGAGGCATATTTTCAGACTGCAAAAATAGGATATTTTAAAATATGAAAAAGGTAAAATATTATTATGATTCGGAAACCTTAGCCTATCAGAAAATTAAGGCGAAAAAGCGAACGAAAATAGGATATGCAGCCTTGTTTTTGGTAGCATCTGCCTTGTTTGGAGGTTTGGGATTCGTATTGGTATTGAATACTCCGTTTTTTGAAACTCCAAAAGACCGATTGCTGGCGAGAGAAATAGAGAATTTGCGTCTGAATTATGCGGTACTCAATGAAAATCTAAATCAGATGAGTAATGTGATGGAGAATTTGGAAGAGCGCGATAATAACGTTTATAGAGCTTATTTCAACTCAGCTCCGATTCCTGATGAACAGCGAAAAGCTGGTTTTGGTGGGATAAATAGATATAGAAAACTGGAAGGATATAATAATTCTGAACTAGTAATAAATACGAGCAAGCGTGTGGATGTTTTACAGAAACAACTTGCAATACAGTCGAAATCTCTGGATGAAGTCGTAAAATTAGCAAAGGAAAAAGCGAAATTACTGACTGCAATTCCAGCGATTCAGCCGGTAAAAAACGAGAATTTAAAGCGAATTGCTTCGGGTTATGGATACAGAACAGATCCATTTACTAAGGCTCGAAAGTTTCACGAAGGAATGGATTTCTCAGCACAAACGGGAACTCCAATTTACGCCACCGGTGATGCAGTTGTGGCAAGAGCGGACAATAATGCAAGTGGTTACGGAAATCATATTGTGCTAAAACACGGTTTTGGTTACGAGACACTTTATGGACATTTGAGTAAATACAATGTGCGTCCGGGACAAAAAGTAAAACGCGGCGACATCATAGGATTTGTGGGAAGTACTGGCCGAAGTGAAGGGCCACATTTGCACTATGAAGTGCATAAAAATGGTGAGGTTGTAAATCCTCTAAACTTTTATTATGGAAATATTTCGGCGGAAGAATATATAGCGATTTCCAAAGCGGCAAATCAAGAAAATCAATCTTTAGACTGATGCAAAAAGAATTACAACCTGGAAAAAGGTATTATAGCATAGGCGAAGTTTCGGAGGCATTTGATGTCAACGCGTCGCTAATCAGGTTTTGGTGCAAGGAGTTTGATATTCTAAAACCAAAAACGAACGCCAAAGGCAACAGAATGTTTGCGCCCGAGGATATCAAGAATTTAAAATTGATTTACCATCTAGTAAAAGAGCGTGGATTTACGCTTGAAGGCGCGAGATTAAATTTGAAACAAGGTGCGAAAAAAACCTTGGATAAATTTGAAATTGTCGCCAAACTTCAGTCGGTGCGAGATCAGCTGACGAAGATTAAAAATGAATTATAACAACCAATAAATACCTAAACAAACTTTAAAAAAACTAAAACGATGAGAAAATTTTTGCCTTGGATTATAGTAGGAGGAATAATAGTAATTCTATTTTTCTGGATAAAAGGAGTGAATAACACCGCGGTGACACTTAACCAAAACATTGAAGAATCTTGGGGAAATGTGCAAACATCTTACCAACGACGTAATGACCTGATTGGGAATCTTGTAAATACTGTAAAAGGTGCTGCAGACTTTGAAAAATCAACTTTGACCGCAGTAATTGAAGCTCGTGCAAAAGCGACTGCAGTAACTGTAGATCCAACAAACATTACTCCTGAGCAATTAGCAGCTTTTAACTCTGCGCAAAGTGGTGTGTCATCTTCACTTTCTAGATTATTGGTGAGCGTTGAGCGTTACCCTGACCTAAAAGCGAATGCAAACTTCTTAAAATTGCAGGACGAGTTGGCAAGTACAGAGAATCAAATTCTGACTGCAAGAACACGTTTTAACGAGGCTGTAAAGCCTTACAACAACCACATCAAAACGTTCCCAAACAATCTATTTGCAGGTATGTTCGGATTCCAAGAAAAAGCATATTTCAATGCTGTTGAAGGAGCTGAAAAACCAGTAGAAGTTAAATTCTAAAAATAAACTGATATGTCCTTAGTTGAAGATTTTTTGACCGCAGAAGAAGAGTTGCAAATTGTTGAAGCGATTAGATTGGCCGAGCAAGCAACTTCTGGCGAAATACGGGTACATATAGAAAAGACAGCTTCTGTGGCGCATAGTACTCGCGCCACAGAAGTTTTTCATTTACTAAAAATGGACAATACCAAGTTGCAAAACGGCGTGCTTATTTATGTAGCAGTCGAAGATCACGCATTTGTGATTTGCGGCGACAAAGGCATAAATGACATTGTAGGTGCGACTTTTTGGAACGCTACAAAAGATATAATGCGCGCGCATTTTAAAAATGACGATTTTAAGCAAGGACTTATTGCGGGAATCGAAAGTGCTGGCGAGCAACTACAAAAATATTTTCCGTGGGAGGAAGATGACATCGACGAACTACCGAATGAGATTTCGCGTGGAGACCTCAAAAACTAAATAATGACAAGACACTTTTATATAAAAATCCTTTTCCTATTGTGCTTTGTACAGTTGGGTTATTCGCAATTTGATATTCCGAAAAAACCAACAATGCAGACCAGCGTTTACGACTATGCAAACGTA
>CBDUDY010000190.1:0-4599 GCA_965366055.1 uncultured bacterium | reverse complement strand
AGCTTTAAGCCGAAGAATTCCAACTGAATAATAATAAAAAGTACAAGCGATGAAATATAGATTAGAAAGTGATTTAATAGGGGAACTTCAGGTTCCAGAAGAGGCATATTATGGAGTTCAGACACAGCGTGCTGTGGAGAATTTCCAAATTTCGGGAGTATTACTTTCTGAATTTCCGCAGTTTATAAAAGGGCTTGCTTACGTAAAATGGGCAGCGGCAGAAACAAATTTTACATTAGGTCTACTAGACGAAAATATTAAGAATGCAATTATCGAAGCTTCGAAAGAAGTGATTGCTGGGAAATTTGATAAAGATTTTCCGATTGATATGATTCAAGGTGGCGCAGGAACTTCGACTAATATGAATATTAATGAAGTGATTGCAAATCGTGCCAACGAAATGATGGGTTACAGCAAAGGAAGTTACGAAGTAGTTTCGCCAAACGACCACGTAAACCTTTCACAGTCTACAAACGACGCTTATCCAACTGCCATTAAAATCGCTGCAATTGCTACAAATCAGCAGTTAGTAACAGTTTTACAGCAATTAATTCACTCTTTTAGAGCTAAAGGAGAAAGTTTTAAAAGTGTGATCAAAATGGGTCGTACGCAACTTCAGGATGCTGTACCGATGACTTTAGGTCAGGAATTTGAAGCTTTTGCCGTAAGTCTTGAAGATGATATCGAGCGCCTAAACCAAAGTACTTTGTTGCTTTTGGACATTAATATGGGAGCAACCGCAATTGGTACAGGACTAAATGCTGCGCCAGGTTACGCTAAATTATGTGCCGAAAACTTATCGAAAATTACCGAATATAAATTTGTTACTGCTCGCAATCTAATCGAAGCAACGCCAGATACGGGAGCGTATGTTACCTATTCGTCTGCTTTGAAGAGAATGGCAATTAAGATTTCGAAAATTTGTAATGATTTGCGTTTGCTTTCTTCAGGCCCACGTTGTGGATTTAACGAAATTAATTTGCCAGCAATGCAACCGGGATCTTCGATTATGCCAGGAAAAGTAAATCCTGTAATTCCAGAAGTGATGAATCAGATTTGCTTTAAAGTAATTGGAAATGACTTAACTGTAACAATGGCTGCCGAAGCTGGACAATTGCAGTTGAATGTTATGGAGCCAATTATGATTTTTTCGATTCTAGAATCGATGATGTTGCTTACAAACGGAATGCAGACTCTTGCTACAAAATGTGTTGATGGAATTACCGCAAACGAAGCGCATTGTAAAGCGATGGTGATGAATAGCATTGGAATTGTAACTGCTTTAAATCCTCATATTGGATATAAAAATAGTACTAAGATTGCCAAAGAAGCTTTGGAAACAGGAGCTTCGGTTTATGATCTTGTGATAAAATATAATATCCTGTCTATGGAAGAAATGGACAAAATTTTGGATCCTGAGAATATGCTTGCTCCACAAATGGAAAAGGTAAATCACCATCCGAACAAGTAAAATTCAGATTTATAAAAAAAAATGCGTCAACTTTAAATTGACGCATTTTTTTTGCTTTTTAGCTTCTGGTGAATTCGATGCTTTGACCGTTTACAATCAGAGTCATTATTTTTTTATCATCAGAAAAGGTAAATTCTAAACCTCCTTCTTCAAGAGTAAATTTATTCTTTCCAGCAAATTCAAGTGGAAAGGAAGCTTGACCTTCTACATTTGCCGTAAGAATATTATTTTCTGCGGTAAAGGTCAAAATCATTGGAGCTACGACACTTGAGTATTTTCCAATAAAATCTGTAGCAACAAGATCTTTTTCTAAAGTGTTTTTCTTCGCGCTCCATTCATTATTGCGACTATTGATATCTGGAAAAACTTTGTCAGGATCAATAGTTACGCTTTCAATCTCTTCGGTAGAATTTAGAATGAAAGACCAAGTTTTGTTGCGTTCCCAAATTTCTACAGGAAGTTTCTTTCTCATCGTTTTTCCGCTTTTCAGTTTCGCTTCGATGGTTACAGGCATTGGCATTTTTTCTAAATTTTCGATAGAAATAATCGCACCTAATTTTGCATTATTCTTTACATATTTAACCGAAGTTACTGCTTGATCAAATTGCCAGTTATTTAAAAACCAACTTCTCCAAAACCAGTTTAAGTTTTCTCCAGAAACATTTTCCATGGTGCGGAAAAAATCGAAAGGAGTTGGGTGTTTGTATGCCCAACGCTCAACATACGTTCTCAAAGCTTCGTCAAAAACTTCTTTTCCAAGAACTTGTTCTCTCAAAATTGTCAATGCTGCTGCGGGTTTCCAATAAGCAAGAACGCCAAGATTCGCTTCTTTCAATCCATCAGGAGCAGTCATTAGTGGCTCCAATCCTGGATTTGTCAAGAAAGAAGAAGTCTGATGCATATTAGGACTTGCCTGATCATATTCTCCATTATTAAAATCTTTCGTGCTTAGCGAATTCAGAAAAGTATTTAGACCTTCGTCCATCCAAGCAAATTTACGCTCGTTTGATCCTACAATCATCGGGAACCAAATATGGCCAAATTCGTGATCTGTAACATCCCATAAATCTTTTCCTTTAGATTCTGAACTACAGAAAACAATCGAAGGATATTCCATTCCGCCCGCGATACTAGCTGCGTTGATTGCGGTTGAATAAGGATATTCAAACCATCTTTTTGAGTAATTTTCAATAGATGCTTTTGTGTATTCTGTCGATCTTCCCCAAGCGCCTTTTCCGTCGCTTTCTACTGGATAAACTGAAATGGCCAACGATTTTTTTCCGCTTGGAAGATTGATTTTCGCTGCGTCTACAATAAATGCTGCAGATGAAGTCCAAGCCACATCTCTTGAGTTTTCGATTTTAAATTTCCAAGTCAACATCGCTTTTCCAGTTGGACGAGAATCTTTTGCTTTCACTTCTTTTGCTGAGCGAATGATTACGGTTGCATCACTTTCTCTAGCTTTTTTCCAACGGTCTAGCTGAGTTGGAGTATAGACATCTTCTGGGTTTTGAAGTTCACCCGAACAAGCAACAATATGATTTGATGGAGCGGTGATTTCGATATCAAAATTTCCATATTCTAAATAAAATTCTCCTGCACCTAAGTACGGAAGCGTGTTCCAACCTTGAATGTCATCGTATACGCACATACGAGGATACCATTGTGCAACGCTATAAATTTTTCCGTTTTTGGTTTCAAGAATTCCCATTCTATCCGATCCATAAGTTGGAGATGTGAATCCGAAATCAATCTGAAACTGAATTTCTCCGCCTTTTGAAGCTAGATTATCAGGAAGATAAACTTTCATACGAGTATCGCTGATGCTAAATTTTAGTGCTTCAGATTTTGTTTTCTTTCCGTTTATCGAAAGTAATTTGATCGCTTTTATTTTGTGTCCACCGTGAAAAACTTCACCTTTCGCGCCATTTCTACTTCCTTGCAAAGAAATAACTGCATTTCCGCGAGAGTCTTGGTCAAATAAATTTTGATCAACATTCATCCAAAGAAATGAAAGATTGTCCGGACTATTATTGGTGTAAGTAATTATTTCGCTTCCGCTAAATTCGTCCGTTTTATCGTTCAGCTCTACCTTAATATTGTAATTAGCGTAATTCTGCCAGTAGTTTGCTGTCGGCTGTCCGCTTGCTGAACGGGTTGTACTTCCGTTAGAAGTATAAAATATTGGTGCAAACGCGTCAAGATAACTGTAATTGTTTTTTGCCGATGGCGTTTGTGCTAATGAAGTTATTCCGCATAGCAAAAGTGCATAAAGCGAAAAAAGATTAAAAGTTCGTTTAAACATTTAAGGAGGATTTTAATTAGGATGTTGCTTTGAGTATCAACGGGTAAAACTACTAAAAGTTTTAGATACTCAAAACTGTTTTAAGATTTTGAATTTAAACAAAAAAGCCTCAGAATTTCTGAAGCTTTTTGGGTAATAATATGATTTAGAACTTAATCAACTTTGACGAAGTCGCCATCTTTAGTGAATTCTAATTCAACGTGATTGGTTAATTTTACTTCGATTTTTTTGTCGCTTTTATCAATTTTTGTAAAGCTTTGTCCAGCATAATTTGCTTTTACATATTGCGAAATTTTATTTGGAATAAAGTGAGCTCCAATTTGAGTTCCTTTACCATCAATTTCTTTCCAATTTCCGTCTTTGTCAAATTCGATTTCTGCGCCGTCCGCAAGTGTCACTTTATATTTTAAACTGCGAGATCCAACATCTTTTTTCCCAATTGCCCACGCATTGTTTGCATATTCTTTGGTTAGAAATTCTTGAGCCGCTTTTGGTAAATCATTTTTTTGGATAACAGTTTCTTGTGCATTTGATAGCCAAAAACTGCATACCATCATTAAGGTGAATATAATTTTCATAGTTTTTTAATTTGAATTAGATTATAAAAGTACATTTTTTGAATTTGCGATTTATAAAATTGACTATAGAATTAACAATTATTTCTTCTGAACTCTTTTTAAATCAAGCATATTCAGCGGATTTATTCCCAAGCCTTCAACGTTTTTTCGGGTAAACCTAGCTGCTTTATCATAAAAAAGCGGAATAATTGGAGCTTCATCAAACATTATTTTGTCCATCTTTTCGTAAAGTGCAATTCGTTTTT
>CBDUDY010000189.1:0-4600 GCA_965366055.1 uncultured bacterium | reverse complement strand
GCGAGAGGGATGGTCGTGGAAATCCTTTGTTGTGGCTTTGCGGAGCAAAAGCTACGACAAAGATTGGGAACAGACAGCCCGACCTGAGCCACATTAATATTGAAATTTTGCAGAAGTCGTTCTGGCGAAAGGTCTCGCCCAAAAAAAAACATCAATCTATAAAATAGTGTAGAATCAATGCTAGAAAGGTTTATAACAAAAAAAATCCCGCTCAAAAATAGAGCGGGATTTCCTATAAACAGTAAAAAATACTAAATTATTTTTTAACGATTTTGCTAGTTCCTGTACCAGCATCAGAAGTTACATTTAGGAAGTAAACTCCTGCAGTAAGATCTGAGATATTAATTTGTGCTTCTGTAACTGCGTTCAAAGAAACATTTTTTACAGTTCGACCGTTGATATCTGTGATAGATGCAGAGTTGATAGCTGCATTATTACTAGAAGTAATGTTTAACACAGAAGTTGCAGGGTTTGGATATACTGCGAAGTTTGATTTAAAGAAGCTTTCTGTAGAAAGAGATGATGTAGTTACCTTAAAATCATCCACTGCAAATCCAAATTGATCAGGAGAAACACAATTTATTGAAAAGTAAACTTCTTGTCCGTCAAATGATGTTGGAACTGTGTAAGTATATTCAACCCAAGTTGCATCTGAAGGAGTTGTAATAACACCAGTTGACAACAAAGTAACTCCTGTAGTGGTAGCACCAGATGAAATACCTACTTTAAATTTTTCTAATCCGTAGTCTGCATCACAAGATTTCGCCCAAAAAGATACTACGTTACCAGATGCACCTAAAGTAATTGGTGGAGAAATTAACCAGTCATTGTTAGATCCTGAACTTGCAGCAAAAGAAACCATGTGTTTATCACCTGTTCTCGCAGTCCAATCACTAGATTCCGTTGGCTCTAATGGAGCAGTAGTAGCAGTAGCATTAAATACGATAAAAGCCTTTGCAACACCTGTATTAGGAAATGTTACTCCGTTAAATCCATAAACAGTTTTTGCATCAACATCAATTAATGTCCAGTCACCCACATTGTCGATAGCAAAGTTTTCATAAGCTTCGAAAGAATCCTCAAAAAGTACAGTTTGAGCATTTGCTGTAAGTAGTGATCCTAATAAAAGACCTGCACATAGTAGTGTTTTTTTCATAATAAGTAGTTATTGTGTTAGTTATTGAAAGTCAAATATATTGATTACAAATGAATATTAAAAATAAGATAACAATAAAATTATCAGATGTTATTTGAATATTGCTTGAATACAGATTTAATATTGATGATTTTTAAATCAATAATATTAAGGGTAATACTGATCATACAATGTATTTAAATTAAAATCGAACCTACCATCTGCAATATATATAACATCTTGGGGATCTCCATATCGAACAAACTTTCCTGAGAAATTTCCCGATAATATCCAATCTTGGGTTAAACTGCCCTCGTACTTGAGAACATTCACAACACCGTCATTTTCTGTTGAACCATAATAGGCGTAATTAAAAATTTTCGCATCCCATATTTTAAAATAAATATGATTCTGTGACGTACTGTATATTCTTTTTTTTAAAGTTACTTTCTTTAAGAATATATTGCGACGCGCCTAGATTTTGAAAGTCTTCAAGGTGAATTACGATATTAAAACCTGTTGCACTTGCGCCATCTACCACTTCAATTTCATTCCACATACTTCCAGTAATACCCCAGAAATAGACTGCCTTGGCGGAATTACCTACACTCACTCCAGTTGGATTTCGTGGAATATAAACTTTCCCTTTAATCGTAACACCAAAAGTATTAGCTCCATTTTGGGTTTCTGGAGGTAATTTAAAGTTTTTATCATTGATGTCATCTTTTGAGCAAGACAACAACATTAAAAAAAGAATCGTGATAGCTGCTTTCATACTCTTCATAATTATATTATATCACTGCAAAGAAATTTTCAAATATTTCTAATTTACTGCAAGTTAAATACTGACTACACTCTTGTTAGCAAAGAACTATTATAAACAAATAAAGTACAAAATTTTCAAATACAATCTATTAAACTAACTTTTAATAAGCCAAATGAACATAGTAATTGATAGTTTAGGATTGAGTACGAATAACCAATAAACTGCTTGGTCAAAAATATCGTCATATCCGCTCACCATAAAAAAAACTAAAAAACTAGCTTTTATAAATTATCCTTATCTATCTTTGCAGCACACAAATAAGAGGAAAAATTTGAACTGATTGCAACCTCTGATACTCATAATGAGTATCGTAAAAAATGCTAAAGCAGAAATCCCTCCTTTAGCATTCCGGCAATTTAGTATTTTTCTCGATTTTAATTTATTTAAAAAATACTAGTATTATGGCTTATTTATTCACGTCAGAATCTGTTAGCGAAGGACATCCTGATAAAATTGCAGATCAAATCTCAGACGCATTAATTGATAATTTTTTAGCTTTTGACCCAAATTCAAAAGTAGCTTGCGAAACTCTTGTTACCACTGGCCAAGTAATTCTTGCTGGTGAAGTAAAATCCAAAACATATCTTGACGTTCAATCTATTGCCCGCGAAGTAATCAGAAAAATTGGTTACACAAAGAGCGAATATATGTTTGATGCGAACTCTTGCGGAATTCTTTCGGCAATTCACGAGCAATCGCAAGACATTAATCAAGGTGTAGACAGAACGACTCCAGAAGAGCAAGGTGCCGGAGATCAAGGAATGATGTTTGGATATGCTACTGACGAAACTGCGAGTTATATGCCGTTGGCACTTGATTTATCTCACAAACTACTTCAGGAATTAGCAGAAATCCGCAGAGAAAATTCTGAAATTACCTATTTGCGTCCAGATGCAAAATCGCAGGTAACTTTGGAGTATGAAGACAACAATCACCCAAATTGCATTAAAGCAATCGTGATTTCGACACAACACGATGATTTTGACGAAGAAACAGCGATGTTGGCAAAAATCAAAAAAGATATTGTAGGAATTCTTATTCCTAGAATTCAAAACAAATATCCAGAATACAGTCATTTGTTTAATGACGATATTACTTACCACATCAACCCAACTGGAAAGTTTGTAATTGGTGGGCCTCACGGAGATACAGGTCTTACAGGTCGTAAGATTATCGTGGATACCTATGGCGGAAAAGGTGCTCACGGTGGTGGTGCATTCTCTGGAAAAGATCCAAGTAAAGTGGACAGAAGTGCTGCTTATGCGACTAGACATATTGCCAAAAACCTTGTTGCGGCAGGTGTTGCGAGCGAAATTCTTGTTCAAGTTTCGTATGCGATTGGTGTTGCAAAACCAATGGGAATCTTTGTTGAGACTTACGGAAGCGCCAAAGTTGAAATGACAGATGGCCAAATTGCGACTGTAATCGAAGGTCTATTTGATATGCGTCCTTACGCGATCGAGCAGCGACTGAAACTTCGCAATCCTATCTACAGCGAGACGGCGGCTTACGGACATATGGGACGTACTCCTGAAACTGTAACTAAAGTTTTTACGACGCCTTATGGTGAAGAAAAAACGGTAACGGTTGAGTTGTTTACTTGGGAGAAATTGGATTTTGTAGATCAAGTAAAAACTGCTTTCGGATTGTAATATTCGAAGTTTTTTATATAGAAAATGCCTCGCTGAAAGTTTTTAGCGAGGCATTTTTTTTTAGATTTTGGTTTATTTTGAAATTACATTTGAAATAACATTTTTTAGATTTTTTAGATTTTGTTTTTTGAAGCTAATCGCGCCATCCACTGCAAGCTTTTGCAACTAGCCGCTTTTTTCTAAGGCAGCAAAGGAGCATTCCTTTGGTCGCTCTTTCCTACCAAGAAAAAAATGCTGCTAGTAGGCAAAAGGCTTTCCGCTACTTTCACGGCTATGGCGTGGTTGGAAGGAATGAGGTTGTAAGTTGCGGACCATTTCGCAAACTTATCGAATACCATAAAATCGTCCCGAAGGGACTTTTAAAATATCAACCATTGCAATTGACCCACGGTTAAAACCGTGGGCTACAATAAAGTCGTCCCGATGGGACTTAGCACTTGCAGAATTGAAATTCGAGTAACTTAGAAGTGAAGGAAAAATTTAGAGAATGAAAGATTTAATGATTGTAAAAACCGAAAATTTAATTGACCAAAATAAAATGTTTGTTTAATTAGAAGAATTATTAAAGCGAATAATACAACTTATATATAAGATTGATTCTGAGATTATCTTTTAAACACAATCACAAATCCGTCATTCCCGTAGAGACGACTTTATTGTAGCCCGTACCTTCAGCTGCGGGTTCGCGATTCCATAATTTTTAAAAAAGTCCCGTAGGGACGGTGTTATAAATACGCGATTTAACCAATGAAATAATAGCAGATTTCTTCAATTAAATCTTTCTTCTTCCTAACAATCAATGAGCATTTCGTTCTTTCCCACCCTGAAAAAAGACCGCTAGTAAGCAAACAGCTTTCCGCTACTGTCACTGCTATTGCATCGTTGGAAGGAATGAGGTTTTACTTTGCGGGCACGGATTATAAATCCGCGCTATCGGGTTTTTCTTGTACAAAGTATTTCGAAATCTATATAGAATCTATTACTTTA
>CBDUDY010000188.1:0-4610 GCA_965366055.1 uncultured bacterium | reverse complement strand
GCACTTGTTAACGATGGTCCCGTTACGATTTTGATTGATAGCAAGAATAAATAGGTTTGTCCGGCTTTTATTCAAATCAGATTTTTGTCATTACACAAAAATTAATTTTACCTTCTAAGCATCATCAATCACGGACATGCAGATGTCTATTCTTTTACTGCCGAAATCAAGACGTGCACAGTACTTTAAATTCATACCTTCTCTATTTTAGTGTTGAAACAAAAAATTACACGTTTTTAGCTCTTGATTATAAAACAATTATTCTGAGACAATAATGCTTTAGTACTTATTGAAACTTGAAACTTGAAAGTAATAAAAACAAAATTGATTTACCTATTCGTCAATATCATTAAAATGTATCTTACCTGACCACAATTATGCAACTTTGTTTTGTATAGAATCGTTGACTTTCTAAAGATAATAATACTATCATTTATAATAAAATAAATATTTGTGCCCGAACTGAGCTACATTATAATTTCAAATTTTACGTAGACGCTTTGGCGAAAGGGCTCGCTCAAAAAGCCATAAAAAACATATTTACTTAAGAATATTTGCAAAAAACCATACAAAATAGATTTTGATTTTTGTTAATATTTTCTAAAAAGTCCGTATACTTGCTGTTCAAATATTTAAGATGAGAATTATTTTAATTACTCTTTTTCTACTTGTTACAAACATCATTTCTGCCCAGAAAAATGATTATGCTTTTGCTACTATTCCCGATTCATTAAAAGTTAATGCCAACTCTATCGTGCGCAACGAAAAGCTTGATATTACAATCATTTCGCAGCGTAAGATGAATATTAAAACGTTGAGAGTAGTTACGGTTTTAAATGAATTGGGCGTGAGATCCATTGATGCGCAAGAGAATTACAACAAAACCACTAGCCTTAAAAATATCGAAGCTTTTATTTTGGATGCGAATGGAAAGGAGATTAAGAAAGTCAAGCAAAAGGACTTTAAGGACGTAACTGCGGCAAGCGGCAGTACTTTGTTTTCTGATAGTCGGTATATATATCTTGATTACACACCTATTTCCTATCCTTTTACTGTAGTTTACACCAGCGAAATAGAGACTTCGACAACTGCTTTTATACCGCAATGGTTTCCTATTAGTAATTATTTTTCTAGTGTGGAAAAGAGTATTGTGAATGTAATGTATCCAAGTGATTTAGGTTTTCGAAAAATGGAATTTAATTTTAAGGGTTATACTATTGAGAAAATTCAGGATGGTGCAGGGCAACTTTCGTATTCTTTGACAAATAGTGCAGCGGTAAAAAACGAATCATACAGCCCAACTGAATTACAAATTTTTCCGAGAATGATGATGAGCTTGACAAAATTTCACCTTGAAGGTGTGGATGGAGAAGCGACTACTTGGGGAGAGTTTGGCAAGTGGTATTCTGATAAAGTACTTGAAGGAACAACAGAATTACCTGTCGAAACGGTGGCAGCCATAAAAAAGTTGGTAGCAGCTGAAAAAGATGCTGTTGAAAAAGCAAAAATCGTCTATAATTATGTTCAGCAGAAATCTCGATATGTTAGTATTCAAGTAGGAATTGGAGGCTGGAAGCCAATGTTGGCAAAGGATGTGGATAGATTAGGTTATGGAGACTGCAAAGCGTTAAGTAATTACACTAGAGCGCTTCTCAAGGAAGTGGGTATTGAGTCGTATAATACGTTATTGTATGGCGCTCGTGACAAAATAAGTTTTGAAAAGGACTTCGTGTCTATGCAGGGAAATCACATGATTCTCGCAATTCCTGACAATAATCGGTATATATGGTTAGAATGTACTAGTCAAGATGATCCTTTTGGATATCAGGGAATTTTTACTGATGATCGAGATGTTTTGGTTGTAAAACCTAGCGGCGGCGAGATTGTTCGAACGCAGAATTACGCAGATAAGGATAATACGCAGATAAGTAAAAGTAGTTATGAGATATCGAGTGATGGTACCATTAACGGAAAATCTGAAATAGAATCAAGAGGTTCGCAATATGCCAAAAAAGTTGGATTGGAGAAATATATTCCTGTGGAAACAGAGAAATTTTATAAAGATTATTGGAGTAATATTCCAAACTTAAAGCTGCTAAGTACAAAGTTTGAAAATAATAAAAATGAAGTTAAATGTACCGAAAATGTCTCTGTAAGCGGTGAAGGATATGGAAAGTTTTCTGGAAATTCTTTTATATTTAATGTGAATGCATTTAATATGTATCAGACAAATGTTCGACGAGTTCGAGGCAGAAAATTGCCTTTTGAAATAGATCGAGGATTTGTTGATAGTGACGAAACTGCCATTAAAATCCCTGAAAATTTTAGAATTGAATTCTTACCGCCGAAAGTAGAAATAAAAAGTAAGTTTGGGAATTATAAATCTGAAATTATTAAAATAGACGATAATAATTTTGTTTATAAACGAACATTAGTTGTAAATCGAGGATTATTTCCAAAGGAAGAATTTGATGATTACAGACAATTTTTTGAAGACGTTTCCCGCAATGATAATGCAAAAATTATACTAATTAAATAACCAACAAGCCATGACATACTTAAATAATATACTTATAATCGTGCTGATGCTGACGGTTGCATCGGCAAGTGCACAGAAATATAATTTAGGAAAGGTTACAATCGAGGAATTGCAAGAAAAGCAATATCCACTAGATACGACAGCGGCGGCAGCGATCATCTTCAAAAAAGGGGAAGTAACTTTTAGATATGATGATGTTGATGGTTTTGTGAAAAGAACAACTGTTGAAGTAAAGATTAAAATCTATAAAAAAGAAGGTTACAGCTGGGCAAATCAAGGTGTAGAATTTTACACAGTCCCACAAAGTCGTGATAAACTATCATTTCACAATGTTGCCACTTACAATTTAGTAAATGGAAAAGTTGAAAAAACTAAGATGAAATCTGACGGTGAATTTACAGAGCAGGTAAACAAATATTGGGGTCGGAAAAAAGTTACTTTGCCAAATGTCAAAGAAGGTTCCATACTAGAATATGAATATATAATAGAATCGCCGCGAATTGGGGAATTTGGCGATTGGAAATTTCAATATGATATTCCTGTGGCGTACTCAGAATTTAAAACAGTTGTTCCCGAGTATTTTGATTATAAAGCAATGCATAGAGGTTCTAGTAACTTCAAGAAAACGACTAGCTCTTCCTTGAATGCAGTTGACAAAGTTCAATATACTGATATTATTACTAAATATGTTGCCGAAAATCTGCCGGCAATGCGCGACGAATCTTTTGTAAACAATATTGATAATTATAGACTTTCAGTATCGCACGAGCTTGCATCACTTCAATATCCGAGACAATTGAGAAAGTATTTTTCTACCGACTGGGAATCACTAGTAAAAACCATCTACGACAATTCTGATTTTGGATTAGAGGTTAATAAAACGGGTTATTTTGAAGACGATTTGAATGCTGTTTTGAAAGGTGCCAAAACGGGAGATGAAAAAATTGCAGCAATATTAGCATTTGTAAAAACTAAGGTAAAGTGGAATAATTACCATGGCTATAATTGTATTGATGGAGTTCGGACTGCTTATAAAAAAGGTTCGGGCAATGTTGCCGAGATTAACTTGATGCTTACTGCAATGTTACGACATGCAGGATTTGATGCAAATCCTATATTATTAAGTACAAGATCTAATGGAATTGCCATATTCCCGAGCCATTCAGCTTTTAATTATGTCATTGCGGGTGTAAACCTATCGACTGGCTTTGTGATGCTCGATGCAACAGAAAAATACTCTTTACCCAATATACTGCCAATGCGTGATCTTAATTGGATTGGTCGTTTGATACGTAAAGATGGCACTTCGATGGAAGTAGATTTGATGCCGACAATGCACGCTAAGGAAGTGGTAAATATGCAATTTTCTATTGAGCCGACTGGAAAAATTACTGGAATGCTTCGTAAACAGTTGACAAATCATGAAGCACTTAATTATAGAGTAAATTATCTAGTTTTAAATGAAGAAAGCTATTTAGATCAGATAGAAAGCAGTAATAACAATATCGAAGTTGACAAATATGCTCGACAAAATGCAACCGATCTTTCGCTACCAATTATTGAAACCTACGAATTTACTGACACTAAGAGTCTCGAAGTGATTAATGATAAAATTTACGTTAGTCCATTGTTGTTTTTAGCCCTAGGCGAAAATCCTTTTAAGCAATCAGAGCGCGCGTATCCGATAGATTTTTCGTATCCAAATCAAACGAAATACAATATTACAATTGATATTCCGGCGGGATATGTTGTGGAGACGCTTCCAGAGATGAGCAGCATCGCTACTGGCGAAGGAATGGGAAGCTTTAAATATGTGATAGGACAGAGTAATGATAAAATTCAGGTATCAATGAGCCTTGATCTTAACAGCCCGATAATTTCTCCTAACTACTACGACGTAATTAAATATTTCTTTCAGACATTTGTAGATAAACAAAACGAGAAAATCGTTTTTAGAAAAATCTAATTATGGACATTCAGAATTCTCAATTGGCAGTAGATACTTGGATCAAAGAACATGGCGTTCGCTATTTTAATGAACTGACAAATATGGCTCAGCTTACAGAGGAAG
>CBDUDY010000187.1:0-4620 GCA_965366055.1 uncultured bacterium | reverse complement strand
ATAATAAGTTCTGCTTCGGTGCTTTTAATGATGTGCTCAACACTAACACCCGGAGCGCGTTCAAGAAGCTTAAATCCCTGCGGAGTAACTTCCAATACAGCCATTTCGGTTACAATCTTCTTAACGCATCCAACGCCGGTTAACGGCAAAGTACAACGTTTTAGAATCTTGCTTTCGCCAGCTTTATTTACGTGCATCATTGCCACGATAATGTTTTCGGCAGAGGCTACAAGATCCATTGCGCCACCCATTCCTTTGACCATTTTGCCTGGAATTTTCCAGTTGGCAATGTCTCCATTCTCGGCAACTTCCATTGCGCCAAGAATAGTAAGATCCACTTTCTGCGCGCGAATCATTCCGAAGCTAAAAGCTGAATCGAAAAATGATGCTCCCGGAAGAGTCGTGATAGTTTGTTTTCCTGCGTTAATGATATCTGCATCTTCATCACCTTCAAATGGGAATGGTCCCATGCCTAGAACGCCGTTTTCACTCTGAAATTCAACGCTGATACCTTGGGGAATATAATTTGCAACGAGAGTTGGAATTCCAATTCCGAGGTTAACATAGTAGCGATCTTTTAGTTCTTTTGCGATGCGTTTTGCAATCCCTGTTTTATCTAACATATCTAATGTTCTTTATAATGTCTTGAAAAATTGTCTTTGCTTTTACTGCTTTTTAACGCTGTCTTACGGTGCGTTGCTCAATGCGTTTTTCGTAGTCTTTACCTTGAAAAATGCGACTTACCATAATTCCCGGAATGTGAATTGAGTTCGGATCTAGTTCTCCAGGCTGAACCAATTCTTCTACTTCGGCAATGGTGATTGTAGCCGCTACAGCCATTACAGCATTGAAGTTTCTGGCAGTTCCCTTGAAAATTAAGTTTCCAGCAGTATCGCCTTTCCAAGCTTTTACAATTGCGAAATCTGCTTTGAAAGCTTCTTCCATAATGTGCATTTTACCGTTGAATTCACGTGATTCTTTTCCTTCGGCTACTTCTGTTCCATAACCGGCAGGTGTAAAGAAGGCGGGAATTCCCGCTTGTGCAGCGCGACATTTTTCAGCTAAAGTTCCTTGAGGAGTTAATTCTAC
This sequence comes from uncultured bacterium, assembly GCA_965366055.1. GTDB lineage: Bacteria > Bacteroidota > Bacteroidia > Flavobacteriales > Flavobacteriaceae > Flavobacterium. The sequence goes on along the minus strand of CBDUDY010000187.1, from coordinate 3,531 downwards.
ATCAAGTTCGCCCGAAAGCATTTGACGTTCAAATTCAGCATTTTCACCAACATAAGACGAAATCATTTTTTTAATTTGTCTTTTGTGTAGTAATAATCCCAATCCAAAATCGTCTACTCCAGCATTGTTCGATATGCAGGTAAGATCTTTTATTTCTAAATCAACTAATTCGTTAATGCAGTTTTCTGGAATTCCGCAGAGTCCAAAACCACCTAGCATAATCGTATCGCCGTCTTTAATTCCTTCTAAAGCGTCGTGAACGCTGTTTACTTGTTTGTCAATCATAGTTTACGTAAATTTTTAGCCCGGATTGTCGCGGAAAGCCCGGAGCAAAAAAAGCATTTTTGTAGTTGCTGCTGCACAAAAGCGACCAACGGAAGCTCTTTGTGTGGCTAGCAAATACTGCTTTTTTTGTGAGGACTTGCAGTAAAAAGCCGGAAATAGCTCCAGATAAAAATACCTGAAAATTATAGGTTATTACAATTCAAATTCGTCTGTACTCTGATCATAAGTGGTCGAATCTTTGACCGCCGGAACCCAACAGTCAACCTTGATCGATAAATTTGCCGGACGCTCGAAATCCGATTTAGAAATGTCCAAATCCTTGTCAGCATACACTTTTTTCATTAAAATCCCCCAAATAGGTAGTGCAGCCGTGGCTCCCTGACCGTATGTAATTCGCTTAAAATGCGCTGATCTGTCCTCGTTTCCAACCCAAACTCCTGTAACTAAATTTGGTACCATTCCCATAAACCAAGCATCAGATTGATTTTGCGAAGTACCCGTTTTTCCGGCAATCGGATTTGTGAAGGCGTAAGGATATCCTGTCACTCTGTTATATCCATTTCCTCCGCCTGAAGTACGCAAACGCGCTCCAGAGCCGGATTCTGTAACACCTTGAAGCAATTTAATTACTGCAAAAGCGATATCTTTATTCAGCACATCGTGAGATTCTGGAATAGGCTCGTAAATGCTCAGACCATTTTTGTCCTCGATACGAGTTATAAATAGTGGCTTGATATAAATTCCCTGATTGGCAAAGGTGCTATAAGCGGCAACCATATCGCGAACAGTTATTTCTACTGCACCAAGTGCGATAGATGCCTGCTCTGGAATCTCAGATTCTACACCAAGTTTTTTTGTGAGCGTCACGACCGCTGCAGGTCCAACTTTGTCTATTAATTTTGCCGAAACAGTATTTATAGAAAGAGCAAGAGCTTGCTTAAGTGTTACCATTCCTCGGAATTTATGATCGGAGTTATTAGGACTCCACGATTTAGTCACGTTGTGGCGACCTTGTGGAATTGTAAATGGTCCGTCGATAATTGAGTCGCAAGGAGACATGTTCAGCTGCTCGATAGCAGTAGCGTAAACAAACGGTTTGAAAGTCGATCCTACCTGTCTTGCTCCTTGACCTACGTGGTCATATTGGAAATATTTATAATTAATTCCACCGACCCAAGCTTTGATATGACCGGTACGAGGCTCCATTGACATTACACCCGTTTGTAAGAAACTCTTGAAATATCTGATAGAATCGCGAGGAGTCATTACTGTATCACGTTCGCCTTTGTAAGTAAAGACTTTCATGTCGGTTTTAACGTCGAAGGATTTAATGATATTTTCTTCACTAATATCTTGTGCCTTCATCAATCTCCATCTCTCTGATGCTTTCATAGCGCGCATCATGATTCGGTCGGTTTCATCTTTCGAAATATTTACAAATGGTGCATTTTTATTGCTTTTAGATTCTGCAAAAAATTCTTGTTGTAAATTAGAAAGGTGCATTGTGACTGCTTCTTCGGCATATTTCTGAATACGCGAATCAATCGTAGTGTATATTTTAAGACCATCTCGGTAGATATCATATTCAGATCCGTCTGGCTTTTTATTCTCTTTGCTCCAGGTTTTAAGGTAATCACGTAGATATTCTCTAAAGTATGTTGCCGTTCCTTCTTTGTGCGATTCTGGTTGAAAATCAAGTTTGATAGGTTTCGCTTGAAAAGTTTTCTTTTCTTTTTCTGTCAGAAATCCATTTCGCTCCATTTGTTTTAAAACAATATCACGTCTTTCCTGAGTTTTTTCTAAACGTCTAAGTGGATTAAAATACGAAGGATTGTTAAGCATTCCCACTAGCATCGCACTCTCATCTATTGTTAGATCTTTTGGTTCTTTTCCAAAATACACTTTTGCTGCGGAGCGTATTCCTACGGCCGTATTTACAAAATCGGCTTTGTTAAGATACATTGCAATAATCTCTTGTTTGGTATACTGACGTTCAAGACGCGTGGCAATAATCCACTCTTTTCCTTTCTGAATAATTCTGAAAAGGATGAATCGTGATCCTTCCCCGTGGAAAAGAAGTTTCGCCAACTGTTGCGTGATTGTGCTCGCGCCACCTCGGGTTCCTGCGCTTAGCGCAGCTGACGTAGTACGTCTAAAGTCGATCCCCGAATGCTTGAAAAAGCGCTCATCTTCTGTAGATACAAGCGCATCTACAAGGTGTGGCGGAAGATCTGAAAATTTGATCTGAGATCTGTTTTCACTATAAAATTTCCCTAAAATTTGTCCATCCGAAGAAATAACTTCGGTTGCGAGGTTGGAATCTGGGTTTTCTAGCTCTTCAAATGAAGGCATAGATCCCAAAAGTCCCCAAGAGGCAAAAAGGAAAAATAGCAGAAAACTGCCTAGACCAATAAAAAATACTTTCCAAAATAAGGTTTTGTAATAGTCGACACTTTTACCCTTTTTTGATGTGCTTGATTTTGTAACTTTTTTCTGAGCCATATTTTATTCTACTGATTCAATTCTAAATCCTACTTCTGTAATTCCTGGCAATTCTTGCAGACCATCCACTTTGCCGGTCTCGCGAACGGCTTGTTTTATTAGAACTTTGTACTTGCCTTGTCCAAATTTCATTTTCTCTTTATAGTACAATTTACTCTCTTTGATGTCAGAAAAACCGTTACCAAGCATGCTGCCGTCTGGCTCCGCCATCTGATATTCAAGAGTATCCACCTTCGTCATTCCGTCGGGCTGCTCGAGTGCAACAATTAGGAAAAGGTTGGAAAAAGGGTACTTATTGTTTGTTCTCAAATTTACAAACAGATCATAAGTCTTCGCGGTATCCAGCTTTGGCAAATTGTAAGTCACAATAGAATCACGATGCCAAGCGTTGCCAACTGAATGAAAGTCGTCAAATACGTGATTCTTATCGCAGGACGCAAATGTCATTGCTGCGAAAAGTATCACAATATATTTACTCTTTAGGATCATCTTTTTTATTCGGAGTTATTTTTATTCTTGCTTTAGGAGCTTTAGGTTCCTTGTTTTCGTCCTTGTTAGCTTGATTTACTTGTTTTTTTGGCTGACGATCTCCTTTAGGAGTATTCTGCTTTGCAACAATTGCGGGAGATCCCGCTTCTTTTACAACAGCTACACCTTCTTTTTCGCCCGCGGCTTTTTTCTTTTTCGTTGGACGTTTCTTTTTCTTAGGCTGATCAAATCGAGTAAGACTCTCTTGACCCATTG
>CBDUDY010000186.1:0-4652 GCA_965366055.1 uncultured bacterium | reverse complement strand
AAATACTTTTTGAATCATTTAAAATATTTAAAGTGGAATGCCAAAAAAAGAAAAATACTTAAAGAAGAAATTCCTTGGGCAAGATAAACATTTCGTACGAAAACAAAATAATTTCAAGTTTCAACTTCACAGAATTTGCCGTTAATTGCAATAACTAAATTTTTTATACACTACTATTATTGCCTTAGGTCGAAGCCCTTAAACAGCTGTGTTCTACAAATATCTGAGAATTATTAAAATTTAAAAAGTCTATTTATACTTCAAATTTATACTGACAATATCAGCTGCCATCTCGGTAGTTTTTGAATAATGACCATAACGAATTTCGATTGTGTTGAAATGCTTGATTCCAAAGACACCATTTGGCGGTGTAAATTTGACTCCAGCACCAAAGAAACTACTATCAAACGTTGAAAGATCATAATTACTTGTATAGAATTCTTCTGAAGAGGTATGTTCTTTATAACCTTTAAAGTACTTTGTTCCTTGTTGTGAATAATATCTATAAAATGGACTAATCGAGAAAAATGGCGTGATTTTGACAGGAATTTCCAAATCGGCAGTATGCGCGCTTAACTTCCAATCATCTGAATAATATCTGTAATAGGCACGAACAATGATATTGTCACCAATAAAATAACTTGCTCTCGCCGCAATGGGAATTTTGAGTCGCGTATCAGGTAAATTTTCTTGATGCACCGTCGCATCGTCAAAATAAACGCGATGAAATGGTAGACTTAAATAGCCATTTTGGGTGATGATATCGGCCAAAAACATCACTTGCAAATTCTGATTGATCACTTGCGAATAACTTAAGGATGCTGCAAAAGTATTTCGCGACGCATTTGGTAGCGACTCGTCCGTGCGCAATTCGATTGGCAAAATCATCTTGACCTGATCTAAATATGCTTGAAATTTGGCGGTGAATTCGCCATTTTTATCTTTTGTCTTTTTGGAATACGAAACATTTCCACCAAAAGATTGGTAATCATATTCGGTAGACGAAGAAAGTCCGATACCTAAAGTAGTGCCACTTTCCTCATTTTCGCGCGAATACGTTATAGAAGGATAAAATCGATTATCGGCAGAAGATGCTGACGAATTGGCTTGCAAATCGATCTGATCTGAAGACGCCGAACTGTAATGATCGATTCCTGCTTCGATGTCAAAAGTGTGTTTTAAACCTGTTTCACCGTATTTTATTAATTTGACATCGATAGTATTTGAAATATCAGTCAGTTTTTCTGAACCAATACCTCCGGTTACTGCTGAGTTATTTCCGTCTTGTTTGTAATAGCTCGAAACTAGATTGATTTCATCAACTTTTAATTTTGTGCTTTTGTAGCTCGTAGAATCTGCGGGCATTGTTTGCGCTGACAGTCGTAACAAGCCGAGTAACGCGAATCCAGTAAAGAATATTCTTTTCATTTGTTCAGTATATTTGGATTCTATTAATTACAACCGCAGCCGCCACCCGTTTTTCCGCCATTCGCTCCAGATGCACCTTCACGATAGGTTTGAAAACTATTTTCGGTTTTCTGAATTTTCCGATTGGATAAAACCATTTCAGAGTCATTGAGTTTTCCTTTCTGATATTCTTTTACAGATTCACAGGAACTCAGCAATACCAATAATATGCAAATACTCACAATTTTAGTTTTCGCTATTTTCATTTTAGGTTGATGTTTTTTGAAGTATAAATTTTGTTCTGATCATCGATTATAATGCAGTATAAATCTGGTATTTGATCGACCAAATACAGGCCTGCCTTGATTCCCATAACCGCAATTGGCGTTGCCATCGCATCTGCAAATTCGGCATTGTGGCTTATCACGGTTACGCTTTTTATTCCTGTAATTGGCAATCCAGTTTTTGGATCAATTGTGTGAGAATATTTTTTTCCGTCAATCATTACAAACTTTTCGTAATTGCCGGAAGTCGCTACTGCCTTCCCTGAAATTTCTAAGTATGAAAATGCATCTTGTGGCCGGTCAGGATTCACGATTCCAATAGTCCACGGTTTTCCGCTAGGTTGATTTCCCCAAGCAGTCAAATCGCCGCTAGCATTGATAATTCCGCTTTTTACCTGGTTTTTCAAGAGAATATTTTTCGCCATTTCTGCGGCATATCCTTTTCCGATTCCCCCAAATCCAATTCGCATTCCGCGTTCTTTTAGAAAAACACTTCTGTCGGTCTGATTTAAAATTATATTATTGTAATTGATAAGATGTACCATTTTCCGAGATTCTTCGAGCGATGGAAGTTTGGTCATATTTTTATCAAAATTCCAAAGACTTTTATCAATACTTCCATAACTAATATCAAAAGCTCCTTGAGTAATCTTAGAAATTCCAATGCTACGTTCTATAAGATCAAAAACTTCTGCATCGACTTTTTGAGGTTTAATCCCTGCATTTTCATTAATTTTATTAGTCTGACTATGTTCATTGAATGTTGTGAAAAGCTTTTCGATTCGGCTAATTTCAGCAATTGCAATTTCGATATTTTGCAAAGCAAACTTTTCATCTTCTGAAACCACCGTAATCGTGAAATTATTTCCCATTAATTTTAGGGACTTTGAAAACTGCTGCAAGAGATTTTTACTTATTTGCATTACAAACAGCTTCTACTTCTTGAACCCATTTTTCTACGGAAGCATCTGGTTTTCCTTGCCAAGTTTTCAGCACTTTCCCATCTGCATTTAGCAACAGCGTTAATGGAAAAATTCCGTTTTTATTGTAGATTTCGGCAAGGTTTTCATTTCGTTTTATTTGATCAGAATCGCCAAGATTTTTCTTTTTTCGAGGAAAGTCTGCATTAACTAATACCAAATGATCTTTAGCATAATTTGTAAATATGTCGCTTTCGAGATATTCTTTACGCAAAACTATACAAGGTCCGCACCAATCTGAACCAGAGAAATTTAAAAGGATTAACTCATTCTTCTCTTTAGCTACTTTTTTGGCATTTTCAAAACTTGGCTCCCATTGTATCGGAAGTAGAAACACAAATAACAGCGCGATTAATTTCATTTTTAGATTTGAATTTTATTCTAGGTTATAAACGACTTTTAGAACTTTCTAGTATTGTAAATTCTTATGAATTATAAGAGTTCTAAATCGCTTAGGCTAATTAAAATTACAACAATAAATAGCTTTCTATTTTAAAAGTATAAAAAGAATGATTCTAAATTTTGCGCTTCTAAAATCAATTAGAATATCTCGAAAATTCGCTAGTTCTAATTCGACACCTAAATAGAATATTTTGCTTAATGCTGAAATCTGATAAACTTATTCTAAATCATTTAAAATAGAATAAAACTTCTATTTAGTGGTCATACCAATACTATAGCTGTAGTTTTGCAGAAAATGTTTGAAAATGAAAAAAATGGTATTCTTAGATGTATGGTTTGAAAGCGTACTATCTGATGCAGGCATCGCAGCTGAATGGATTTCGATAGTACGACTTTTAATAGGACTGGTTGTGTTGATTTTACTATCAATGACAATATATGCTCTGACCAAAAAGTTTATAGTGAAAATACTGCACACATTTTTTAGAAAAACTGCTGTAAAATGGGACGATATTCTTGCCGATCACGAAACCTTTAATAATCTAGCGCATTTTATTCCCGCGGTAATTATTAGAATGGCTACACCTTACTTATTTTCGGATTATCAAACTCTTCAGCCGTTTATGATAAAACTCGCCGATATTTATGTTTTGATTGCCGCTACTTTGATTGCTATTTCTTTCCTGAAAGCAGTTGAATATATGTTATCACAATCGCAAGCTTTTGTCAATAAACCGCTTGCAAGCTATTTTCAATTATTACGAATTGTACTTTATATCGCGATTTTCATTATCATCCTTTCGGTACTAATTGGTAAGTCGCCGATGTATTTTTTGACAGCATTCGGTGCTATGACTGCGATTATTTTACTAATTTTTAAAGATACAATTCTAGGTCTTGTAGCAAGTGTGCAAATTTCGACCAATGATGTTGTGCGAGTTGGCGATTGGGTTGAAATGCCAAAATTTAATGCTGATGGTGATGTGATTGCTATAAATTTAAATACAATCAAAGTTCGAAACTGGGACAAAACAATTACCGCGATTCCAACTTTTTACTTTATCACCGACAGTTTTAAAAACTGGCGTGGCATGCAGGAAAGTGGCGGTAGAAGAATAAAGAGATCAATTTTATTCAACGTTCATACCATCAAATTTGTCGATCCTGAGACTCGTGAGCGATTTAAGAAATACACTTTAATTACAGATTTTGTAAATGACCGACAAAAAGAGATTGAAAAACATAATGAAGAGGATGGCATCGATATCTCGCAATTGATCAATGGTCGTCGAATGACAAATATTGGAATATTTAGACGCTATGTGGAGCATTATTTAAAACAGCACAAAGGAATTCAGCAAGATATGACGATGCTTGTTAGGCAGCTGTCCGCCGATGATCGCGGTCTTCCAATAGAAATTTATTGTTTTACTAATACTACTTCTTGGTTGGAGTATGAAGACATCCAGTCTGATATTTTTGACCATTTGTTTGCCGCAGCATCTTGGTTTGATTTGGAGTTGTATCAACAGCCTGCTGGAAGTGATATCGCAATGGCGATTGAGAAGATTGCAAGAAA
>CBDUDY010000185.1:0-4655 GCA_965366055.1 uncultured bacterium | reverse complement strand
AGAAATTTACGGTTGGGGCAGAAATGTCGTCGTCGCGATTATCGGGATTTTAGTAACCATTATCGTGATGTTCGCAGCAGCGTACGTTATGGATATGATGGAGCAAAAAGACGATAGTTTTGAATCTCGGATAGAAGTTTCTTCTAATTAAGAGATTATAACCTTTTCACCTATTACTAATCTTTCGTAGGAAATGTGGAAACCGTAGAAATTTTGCTGAAGATGATATTTTTGTAATAAACCTCATCAAAGCCCAATCACTAGTGCATAAATAGATAGCAAAGAGGAAGAGAATTATTATTGCTATTGTATTGACAAAGCAATTTCTACTTACATTTAAAAGTCATCTAGTAAAAGTAAGTATTCAAATTTGTATAATAATTTGAATGCTCTTAATATAAATGGTAAAATAGAGTAAATTTTAAATAGTAATAAATATATTTCAAGCATCCAATCTTAAATCCCACTAACTACCAACTAGGTATTTAATTAATTATAAACTTCTTTTAGTACTTTTTAAAAGCTTTATTTCGCTTTGTAAGAAATTAATATCTCTAGACATCTGCTCAATTTTTGCGTTTAAACTCCCAAAAGCTTTTAACACAATATCACCTTTTTCACCATCTAAAGTTATAACTGCCTCTGCCCGCAAATTTCTCACAACAAACTTACTAGCTTTTGCCGACTCATCTGCAGTAGGCGATAATTCAATTTCATTTGCGGTAATTTTTAACGCATCTAATTTTGTTGCGTAGATATGTTGGCCTGAAAATCGTTCTGACATCATTATTCCTTGCTGTAACATTTTAGTTTTTCCACACTCTATATCCAAATTATAGAGAGTCATATTTCTTTTATTAATTCGCAGAAGTAATTTTCCACTATCATCTTTAAGTTCAAAAAAACCTTTCACGACAACTGGTGAACCAGTTATTTCTATGTCTTCATCATTTAAAATAATATCTGCTTTCATATTTTTTTTATTAATAGTGTTTACTTATAAAATTTTCCTCTTGATTTTTAATCTTCAATGCGTTTAAATCTAGGATGTTCATAACAATCTGCTTGTCAGAAAGGTAAAGCTCAACTCCCTTTGTTTCTTGAAAATCTTCGTGACCTCTTCCAGCAATTAATAAGGAGTCGCCTATTTCTACTTTATTAATAGCATTTTCTATTGCTACTTTTCTATCTGCTATTTCAAATGCAGATGGGCACGAATCCTTAATTTGAGCTCTTATTTTCTCCGGATCTTCATCTCTAGGATTATCATTGGTTATATATGTATAATCTGCATATTTAAAAGCAACTAAACCCATTTGTGTGCGTTTCTCTAAATCTCTACCTCCTCCACATCCAAATATTAAATGTATTTTAGCTTTTGTGATATTGCGTAAATCCATCAATACTGCTTTAAGGGCCAAAGCATTGTGTGCATAATCTATATAAATTCTCGCGTTATTAAAATTTCCTACATGCTCAAATCGTCCCGGTGGAAGTAATAATTGTTTAGAATAATTCACTAAGCTTTTTATGTCAATTTCATATTGCAACGTAATAGATAAAGCCGCAAGCCAGTTTAAAACAAAAATATTACCGCTAAAAGGCAATTTGATCTCATAAGATTTATTTTGATAATTTAAAATCCCCGTTGTTATAAAATTATCTGTTACCACCTTACTCATCGAGAGATCACATTCATGATCAACGCCGTAACAAAAAGTTCTTATAGTCCGATCAATACATATCTGCTTTATCTCTTGTGATCTGCTATCTTTTACATTGTAAATAGCTAAACCATTCTCATTTAAAACTTCATTGAATAAACGTAATTTAGCAATACCGTAATCTTCTATTGATCCGTGATATTCAATATGATCTTCTCCTATCTGAGTCAATACTGCAATATCAAGCGGAAGTTTATCATATATTTTCCCTACTATCGAAGAACTAAATGCTTCATATATAAATGTATCTATTTTATAAAATTGTAATAAATCCGATACGAGATTCGGTATTGCATCACATCCAATTAAAATTGATTGCAGGTATTCTTGGTTTTTTAATTTTAATCCCAATGTTCCCAAACTTGCAGGCAAATAACCTGTTTTTACTAATAGTTGTCGTGCCATCTCTACGGTAGAAGTCTTTCCGTTCGTTCCCGTAACTGCAATAGTCTTGATTCTCGTCATATCTTAAATTTAACCGCCCGGCTTGACAAATATGAAAGAAAACATTTCTGTTTCAAATAACTTTTCGGGAATCTCAACTTTTTCTACTTTCCCTGATGTATAAATATTGATAGAAATTTTACCAGTACTTGAAATATTAGCAGTATTGTCATAGAGAGACATGCAGAAAGAAGGAGCAGTTGGAACGATATGATCCAATAAATTTTTATCATTAGAGGTACGACGGCGACCAACGCTATACTCTAATAAACCACTATTAAATTGTAAAATAGCGATACCGCGATATCTTAGAACATTTTTAGATTTCTTCAGACCATCAACTGCACTACCTGAAAGAAGCCCAAAAAGAGCGTCAGTTATTGCAAGGGCTGGAATTTTAAAGCCTAGTCGACCAAACTGTGTGGTAGTGTAAATATCTGTTTGGCGCCATCCCAATAATAAATTGCACCAAAGAGTTATCTCATTCGCCATAACTCCTGCCTTCCAAAAAGAGTGTTCCTCATCTTTAAATTCTGGTGCAAATGGAACTCGAGGGCTACTAGTCATTGAACACCATGCAATGTAATCTGCAATTGGCATTTTATTTTTGCTTCTAAGATAATCTCTCTCTTTTTCAGAAATGTTGTTACAACCCACCGATGCCGTACTATTTTTCCAAATACCATCTTCGTACAAGTCAATAATCATTTTGACATATCTCCGCGGCATATGTCTTGCTAATTCAAATAATACTGTTGTTGGACCATAAGCATTATTGATACCTTGCTGTATTTTTTCGGGTGCTTTAATTCGTTCCAATAATTGATCGGCTACATCGTTTCTGTCAGAATTTGACCATGCACCTTTTGTTGTGCGAGCACGAAATTCCTCCACAATCTCTGAAACATTCATAGGAAATTGACACAAAGTTTTTACTTCAAAATGCAAATCATAGTTAGCTCCAAGCTTATCAAAGTTAAGTTTACCAATTTTATTTTCTGTTAATTCAGAATTTGAGAAAATACGTTCACCTAAAAAATCATCCGGATCATATTTATCATGTTCGAACAATTGAAAACTAATTTTTCGATGTGCCTGAAACTTATTACTGTTTGATAGGTTTGTAAATTCGCCAGAATTCATCTTAAACGATAATGTAGTTTCATATTCGTCATCGACAAAAATATCTAAGGACAGATCATCTCTGCCAATTAAGTCTTCTGTTTTATGACAAATAAAACTTGTGAGTTGCAATTCAATTGCAAAAGGCCCAACCAAAATTTGCCGTAAACTATAAGATTGTTTACTTCGACGCTTTATATTGGCGGCATGTAATATTCCATTCTTCAAGGACCCTTTTTTATCTAATAAAGTTCTAGTTGAAATCACCATAATATATAAATTGCCACTTAGTAAAAAAGCGAAGATTGATAAGTAAAGTCAGTATTTTAATAAGAAAAAATATAATACTGTTGATCTTAAAAATTTAAATATCCTATTGTAGCTTTTAATATCAACGCTAACATACACAATTATAATTAGTTAACAAATTAAAAAACGATTGCTCTATTTGCATACTTCTTCATTTTGATTTATTAAAATTCTTTAAAAAAATATAAATTGTTTTCTTTCAATAAAAGAGATTGCAAAATTTACTTTTAAAAATGGTGTGCCGGCTAGGATTAATTTCAGATACTTAAGAAAATATCTCATAAATTTAAATAATGTCTCAGCATCAATTTCACTATATTGTACGATCATTTATATGTGTTGAAAGCGCAAACTAAATGAGCTCCTAATCTTTATATTTTCGAAAATTGACTGAATATCCGAAAGAAATTACCTTCAAATATACTTGGAGAAAATACCAGCAGCGCGTACTTGACGAATTAGAAAAGCACCTAGATGACCGTCATTTGCACCTAATTGCACCTCCAGGATCGGGCAAAACAGTATTGGGACTTGCGGTTGCAATCAGGTTAAACAAACCGACTTTGATCCTCGCACCTACGCTGGCAATTCGGAATCAATGGATTCAACGATTTTGCGAACTTTTTCTTCAAACCACAGTAACTCCAGATTGGATTTCGAGAGATATTCGAAACCCGAAATTTCTAACCGTTGTAACTTACCAAGGACTTCACGCGGCTTGCAGTAATCAGAAAATAACTGAGGAAGAACTACAAGATGCTGAGGAAGAAGAAACTGAAATCGTAGAAAAAACTTCCCATATAAATCTTGAAAATATTGCGCGAGGACTTCAATCTCAAAATATAAAAACTATTGTTGTTGATGAAGCGCATCACTTAAAAAACGAATGGTGGCAGACCTTGTCAAGGATTAAAGACAAATTGGATCCAGTTGTGGTTGGCCTTACTGCTACTCCGCCTTATGATGTTACGGCTGCGGAATGGCAACGGTATATTGCCCTGAACGGTCCTGTGGATACGGAGATTTCCGTTCCCGAATTAATTATGGCGGGAGATT
>CBDUDY010000184.1:0-4685 GCA_965366055.1 uncultured bacterium | reverse complement strand
GGCCCAAAGGGACACGCCCAAAAAAAAATCCGCCAATCTTAAAAAAGAAAGGCGGATTTGAAACTTTAAAAGTTTGATATGTTATTGTACAATCGTCATTTCGGTGCACGCCTACTTCTATCTCTTTAATGTAAAATGCCCTCGGTGCTCCTTGCCATTTTGTCTTTTTACTACAAACCAATAATCTGTAGAAGGAAGTTGTTTTCCGAGATAAGTTCCGTCCCAACCAATATCTTTGAAACTCAATATTTTAAGTATCTTTCCATATCTATCAAAAATGGTTACTATTAAACTAGGCTCGTAGTTAGAAAATTTTATTCTCCAATAATCGTTGAATCCATCCTGATTGGGAGTGAAAAACTTTGGATACATCAATAAAAACAATTTTTCTGAAGTTATTCCGCAGTTATTTTTATCTCTGACAAAAACAATATGCTCTCCAGCTTCTAGATTGCTAAAGACGTTATCGTCCTGAAAATCAATTCCGTTCAAAGAATATTCGTAATCACCAACGCTGCCCGAAGTCAATAAAACCGTAATAGTATTGTCACTTTGTGTCCAATCAGTAATAATTATATCTTTTATGGTAGCGATGTTTGAATTAATTACCGTAAAGTTTTTTGTGGTGGAACACACTAACGATCCATAATTTTTTGAAACAGTTACAGAATAACTTCCCCCTTGAGAAATAATAATTTTTTGAGAAGTTTGTCCGGTAGACCACAAGTAAGAATTATAACTACTTCCAGCATTTAAAGTAACACTTTGTCCTTCACATAAAGCAGTGTTTTCCTCTATTGGGATTATTGGTTTAGAGACTAAGTTGAGGGTTAATGTTACCACTTGAAAGCAAGTATTTGCAGATTCAATGCGCACGTAAATATAATTATTACCAACAGTAATAGTATGATTATTAGTGTTTTGGATTTGGTCAGCACTCACTAAGTTTTGCGCACCGTTTAAAGTGTTGTAATATTTAAAGATATTTGTCGAAGGTGCTAAAAATGAAGAATTATAGGTGGCCAAATCTATATTTTCAACACCATCATTTAAGTCATCACAAATAGTTTCGGAATAATCATTTGCGTTAAGTGTATTAGTTAATGTAATTGTTACTGCTAATCGTAAAGTGCTTTCGCAACCAAGGATCGTTTGAGAAGCATAGTAAGTGAAATTATTTTCTAAAATAGTATTGCTAGAAAGTTCTATATTTCCATCGACACTATCGTACCAAATAATCGTATTCCCCATTATCGAAATACTACTTAAAGTGGCATTTTCAGTATTGCAAAAGCTTTGTTCGGCACTACCGCTTGGTGCCGGAGTATCTTGAATATTTATCAAAACCGGAGTTCTAAGGCTTTCACAATCGTCAATCGTTTGAGTAGCATAGTAAGTCTCACCATCAATCAAAATAGTGGTGTTGGAAAGTAAATTCCCTCCAGATTGATTATCATACCACCTTATATTTTGACCATTTACAATCATCGAGTTTAAAGTTGCATTTTCTTGGAAACAAAAAACTTGTGGTGATATTGCATTTGGTAAAACTGTAAAATCTGCGAATGGAATTACAATCGCATCAGATATTTGAGAAGTGCAGTCTAAAGCATTTTTTATCTGCAGTTGATAGGTATTTGGGATTAAATTTCCGAAAAAGTTACTGTTACTCCAAGAAATGCCATTATCGACACTATAATTACTTGCTACTGTATTAATCATAATAGAGCCATTCGGGTTACTACAATCGGGTTGAAAAAGCGTAAAATCTGGCGTGGAGGGATAATCTGTAGGTGAAAGTATTGTGACAGATATCGAGGATGATTCGCAGTCGGTACTGTTTTTTAATTTAAGTAAATATGTACCAACAGGCAAGATTTCTGAAGTACTGTTGGTGCTCCAAGTCAGACCATTATCAAAACTATACTGCGATGCTGTATTTGTAATCGATATTATACCAAATGGATTAGCACAACTTGTAGGTTGCACAACTGTATATGTCGGCGGTGTTGGCGCATCAAATGCTGCATTTATAATCACTAGGGATGGTAATGATTGGCATGACTCAACATCTTCTTTTATTCTAACCATATAAGTGCCGGGAGATAATGGAGGAGATATTGGATTTGTACTCCAAGTATTGCCGTTATCAAAACTATATACAGCAGCAGATGTTGAAATAGTAATTATTCCGAAATTATTAAAGCAAGTGCTGGGTTGTTGTATCGAAAATAGTGGTGCATCTATCAAATATTGTGGATATAATTGCACCCAGCTTGTATTTGAAATGCATCCATAAATATCTTTGTATTTAATTTTGTAAACTGTATCTGCTACTAAATTGTACGCAGTATTATTTGTTGTCCACGTTACTCCATCATCAAAACTAAACATTGAACCAGTTGAAGTAATAGTAATGCTTATACCAGTACCTTCTGAAGACGTACAATGTGGTTCAATTGTCGTGTACCAAGGAGCCACAGGTAAAATTGCTGGAGCCAAGTCTACTGCAATGCTTTCTGATATGCAGCCAGATGCAGATTTAGTTTTAACAAAATACCGTAATGGCGCAAGAGGTCCTGAAATAGAATTTGTCTGCCATGTCGTTCCACCATCAAAGCTATATTCTGCTGCTGAAGTAGTAACTTCAATAGAGCCAGTTAAGATTGTACAATATGGCTGTACTACAACTATATCGGGAGCAGTAGTAATATTTTGTATATTCAAACGATTGCTGACGTAACATTGATTTCCATCGGTGATTTTAACACAATAATTACCCATATTTAAAAGACTAAATAGAACATTATAAGTTGGGTTAATTGCGCCTACTATTGCAATATTATCTTTGTACCATTGATATGTAATGCTAGTTGGAAAACTGTCGGTTAAATTAGCTTGTAATACTAGGTTGTTATCGCAAAAACTGCCGGTCTGAGTAATGTTCACTTTAAAATTAGAAGCTTGACTCAATACTAAATTGTCGTATAAAAAATAAGGAAGAACTTCAACAAATATACCATAGGCGTTATAAGAAAGCGGCAATGTTGTAGGAGGTCCAATCATAATTGAATTTAGATTGGTGTTGGGGGTGAATAGCATTGTAATTTCGTTCCAATTGGAAGAAGGAACATATTTTACAGTTCCAACTTCGCTCCAACTTGAATTAATAGAATTTGGGCTCACTACTGTCAATACAGGAAATGAAACGGGTTGTAGTTTTCCAAACAACGCAATATTAACAGGCTCATATGCAGCAATATCATAAGGTGTCGGATCTCCAGCCATCGTCATTGTCAAGCCTGCGATTTGAAAAGTTAATTGGTAATCTGTACCAGCAATTAGTGGAGCGGATAAATTAAGCCCTATGTATTCTTTCCAATTATGTCTGTAAAGTGCACCGACAATTCCGTTACCATCAGGGAAATCTTCTAATCCTAAAGTTGTAATTACGGGTAGTGTAAAAGAGCTACATTTATTAAAATAATCTGTAGTTGCATTTGTCGCTTGATACCAAGGAGTCGCCAAGTTTAACTCAGAATAATCAGTAGGACAACTTGAGTATGTTTCAAAAGAAGGGTTGGGTAGCATGGAAACTACTGTTGCATGATCGCACACACAATCAGGATCATTTAAGTCAATTTTTCCATCTCCATCATCATCAATTCCGTTATTACAATTTTCTTGTCCATGACAGGAAAGCGATAGCAAAATAAACAAAATTAAAGGCATCAATCTATTCATATACTTAATTTATTCTTAGAAGTATTATTTTAAAATCATAGGTTGTAATTCTACAATTTTTATGTCTTTTGGAAGCGTTCATAAGCTTAGATAATGGAGGGCTAAAATACTAAAAAAATGTTAAGAGAATACGAAATTTCTTAATACAAAAATTAATTTAAACAAGACTTCTATCAAACGTTTACTCTATTTACAGGCACCTCAGAGATAGTTATTACGAACTATAAATTTATAATTGCTCTTTTCGTAGTAGCGGGGACATGGGAATGCAATGCAATAAATGCGCTCAAAAACTATTCTACAGTTGAAAAGAATAGATGTAGTCTCTTGCTGCTAAATCTGTCTGTTCCAAAAGATTCGTCAATTGTAAGGTGGGTTAAATTAGGTGTCATTGAAACAGTAATTAAAATTTGTCCGAGGATTAAATCAATTATGAGCAAATAAATACTTTTTAATCCACCATATTCTTAGTTTTGTATTTACTCGAATTGGTAGTCCAAACTATACAGCATATACCAATAGTTATTACGGATAAATTGAAAACCGATACCAAAGAAGTGATCATTTTATCAATACCGCCAAAACGAAGATTAATTTCCAAGAAAGCAAGAGTCAAAAATATTGAAACTAGTACTATACATGTAAGGGTTAACTTCAGTAGTACACTAATAATATTAACTATAAACCTCATCACAAGTATTTTTATCAAAAGTCTTATAAAATTACTGCCATTACATAGCAATTTTGGTACGTCCGTATATTGAAAATATGCAATCCCTTCTACTTCACTACCACACAAAAAGATACGTTCTTTAATTAACTAATCATCACCAACTTTTCCCTTTCAACCAACTTATACTACTATTAGCAAAAGTCTCGCGTGAGGGATTGCAGCGGACCCGAGCTTTTGCGAAATGGCGAAGCAAATCCTTTGTTGTGGC
>CBDUDY010000183.1:0-4699 GCA_965366055.1 uncultured bacterium | reverse complement strand
ATTCACTCAAGAACTGACTTTGACCTAAAAGCACACGAGAAATTCTCTGGTAGAAAATTACAGTATTTTGATACTGAGCAAAACCAAAATTATACACCTTACGTAGTTGAAACTTCGGTAGGTTTGGACAGATTATTCTTAGCGGTTTTTTCTAAATCATTAAAAGAAGAAACTTTGGAAGATGGATCAACGAGAACAGTTTTGGCGTTGCCAACTGTGCTTGCTCCAACAAAAGTGGCAGTTTTACCTCTTATCAAAAGAGATGGATTGCCGGAAATCGCTCATAAAATTATCGCTGACTTGAAATTTGATTTCAATGTAGTATATGATGAAAAAGATGCTGTAGGAAGACGTTACAGAAGACAAGATGCTTTGGGAACTCCTTTCTGCGTTACCGTAGATCATCAGACAATAGAAGATAATACAGTTACAATAAGACATAGAGATTCTATGAAACAAGATAGAGTTGCAATTTCTGACCTTTACAAAATTGTAAACGAAGAAGTTTCGATGACAAATTGGTTGAAGAAGCTTTTGTAATAAGATATAAGTAGAATTTGAAGCCGGGCATTAAATGTTCGGCTTTTTTTATTTATAAACGTATTCATACTTAGAAAAAATCACGTATTTTTTTTGAACTAAGTTTACGAGGACTTATCATACAAACTTTACGCGATTAAAATTGGAAAAAATGAGAATATTGACAATTGTTGAAACTCTCATTTTAAGTTAGCACAATTCTCACAAATTTGCTATTTTTGGTAAAAATATCTTTGAGGCTATCTTATATTTTAATTCTCTTAGGCAGTATTCTTTTCTTTTCTTGTTGCGAAAAGACTAAAAAGCCATCGACATCTGCAGACCTTATATCCACCTATCTCAAAGAAGGAAAGTATGAAGAGAACAGTTTTGAGATAAGAGCTAAAAATCTTGAACATGCTTATGAATCTTTGGTGAGCAATCCAGATTCTGTAAATGTCAATTTGCTATATGACGTGGCGAACGAAAGTTTTACAATAAGAGATATTTCTAATTTTGGAAAAGTTTCTAGATTTCTATTATCTTATGCCATTGCTAAAAAAGATACAGTTGAAATAGCTAAATCTTATACCTACTTAGCCGAATACTACAAGATAAATTCTCAAACTGATAGTGCGTTTTATGCATATTTGCAAGCTGAAAAATTGTACAAAAGTGTTGGTGACTCTTACAATCTTGGCAAGGTTTACTTGAAAAAGGGCACAGTACATTTTCACGAAAATGACTATTTAAGTGCAGACATCTCTATTTCTCAAGCCTACAATCTTCTGCGAAGAACCAATGATTTTGAAAATTTGTACAAGGTAACTTCTATGATGGGAGTTTTGGCGACAGAAATGAAGGAGTATAGTAGAGCAATTGACAAGCATTCTGAAGCATTAATTTTAGCGGAAGAAATGCCTCAATTTGCACGACTACACTATGTTGAGACATCACTTAATAATCTAGGGAATGTCTACCAAAATTTAAAAAATCATAAGCAAGCAATAAAGTACTTCACAAGAGGATTGGCCAAAAGTAAAACCTTGAGTGAAGAGATGCCAGAATTATATTCTAATCTCGTAGATAATTTAGCATATTCTAAGCTAAAAATCGGCGAATTTGACGATCTCTCTCGACTTTTTAATGAAGCTTTAGATATTAGAATTAATAATAAATTATCACATCAAAAAATTATAAGCATCATTCATCTTTCTGAATATTATGCGACTATCGGCGATACAGCAAAATCTATTTATTTTGCGCAACAAGCAACAGAATTTGCATCACAAAATAAAGCTCCTTCTTATAAATTGCTTGCGCTAAAACAATTGTCACTACTCAAGCCGGAGAATAGTTCCGATTATACTAAAGAATACATCAGAATAAACGATAGTTTATTGCAAGCCGAAAGAACCTCGCAAAACAAGTTGGCTAGAATTCAATTTGAGACAGAAGAGTTGATGCAGCAAAAAGATCAACTTGCTAGCCAAAATCAGAATCTTTTGTATGCAATTACCTTAATAGTATTTATTGTAATTCTATTATTTGTAATTCGCATACAACGTGCAAAAAATAGAGATCTAAATCTTAAACATGCTCAGCAAAAGGCGAATGAGGATGTCTATAACATGATGATTTCTCAACAAAATAGAATCGAGCAGGGCAGGACTCAAGAGAAAAATCGGATTGCTAGAGAACTGCATGATGGAATTTTGGGACGCCTTTTTGGCATAAGACTAAATTTAGATAGCCTCAATAAGAAAGATGGTGAATCTGCCATTGAAAAGCGTAATCAGTATCTTTTTGAACTAAAAAACATCGAACAAGATATACGAGAAATTTCCCACGACTTAAGCAGAGAGCGTTTTGTGCTCATAAATAACTTTTCTGCGATATTAAATAATTTTGTTTTAGAACAAAAATCAACCTTTACTACCAAGATAAATGCCAAAATAGATCGGAAAATCGAATGGATTTCTATAGATAATACGTTGAAGGTAAACCTTTTCAGAATTGTACAAGAAAGTGTGAGAAATGCGCAAATCTATTCTAAAGCTAATAAAATTTTGATTTGCGTTGAACAAGATGAAAACCTTATATTGCTAAGCGTATCTGATGATGGTATTGGATTTAATCCAAATGAAAAAAGGAAAGGGATAGGAATTCGAAATATGGAGGCAAGAGCCAAAGAATTAGATGCCGAATTATTCCTTAAATCTCAAATTGGAGAGGGCACAAAAATTCAGGTTAATTTTCTTATAAAGAAAAAAGCGGTAAATTAAGTAAGGGTAAAATATAAAATACTAGAAGCATTACAATGCAAGAAATTAATATACTTATTGTTGACGATCATCCATTTATTATTGAAGGCTACAAAAATGCAATAAATTCTTACCCATCAGACGGAATTAATTTTAATATAACCTCGGCAAAGGACTGCAAAACTGGTTATGAAGCGATTATGGCTGCAGTAGATGATCCTTTTGGTGTTGCATTATTGGACTTTAGTATGCCAACTTACCCTGAAAAGAATATTTCGACTGGAGAAGATTTGGCTTTATTACTGCGTAAAGAAATGCCAAATTGTAAAATTGCACTTCTGACTATGCATTCTGAGCTTTTGAAAATTAGTGCAATTGTTGAAGATCTTAAACCAAATGCGTTGATAATCAAAAATGACTTGACATTTGACGAGTTGCTAATCGCATTTGCCGCAGTAATGAATGATGAATTCTATTATAGTTCAACGGTAAAAGCTACTGTAAAAACTGTAAAAGAGGATTATTCGCTGGAAATAGATTCTTTTGATAAGCAGATTTTATTTCACTTAAGCAAAGGAACATCAGAATTAGAAATTCCGCGGTATGTTCCTTTGTTATTAGAAGCGATTCAGCAGAGAATACGCAATTTAAGTGACCTTTTAAAGACTACTCCGTATAACAGTGCCGACTTAGTGAAAGCTGCGAGACTGCGTAATTTAGTTTAAAATATTATTCTTCTGCAACTGAATCCCAACCGCGAGATTTAAGTTGAATCTTTGTATTTGCTCTTGTTACTAAGTGAATTCCTTCGCTTTCTTGCGTCATATGACCAATAATCGTAAAGTTAGGATTGCCTTTAATTTTCTCAAAATCATTGATCGATATTGTGAAAAGCAGTTCGTAATCTTCACCACCATTTATGGCAACAGTTGTAGAATCAAGATCAAATTCTTCGCAGACATTCATAAACTGTGGATCTAGCGGAAGTTTGTCTTCGTAAAGATTGCATCCAACTTTTGATTGTTTGCAGATATGCATAATCTCAGACGAAAGTCCGTCCGAAATATCAATCATCGATGTTGGTTTTACTTCCAAAGCGTGCAGCAATAATCGAACATCTTTACGAGCTTCAGGCTTTAATTGACGTTCTATTAGATAAGAATAAGCGTCAAGATCAGGTTGTGAATTTGGATTTACTAGAAATACTTGCTTCTCTCTTTCCAAAACCTGAAGTCCCATATAAGCAGCCCCAATGTCGCCAGTTACTACCAATAAATCTGTGTCTTGAGCAGTATTTCTATAAACAACTTCATCAATGTCAACTTCGCCAATTGCAGTAATACTAATGATTAATCCCTTTTGAGATGAGGTTGTATCGCCACCAATTACATCGACATTGTATTCTTTTGCCGCGTGATTAATTCCCATAAAAAGATCGTCCAAAGCTTCAAGTGGAAATCTATTAGAAACCGCTACTGAAACTGTAATCTGAGTTGGTTTTGCATTCATCGCGCAGATGTCAGAAAGATTGACCACAACTGCTTTATATCCTAAATGTTTCAGAGGCATATAAGCAAGGTCGAAGTGAACTCCTTCAATCAGAAGATCGGTAGATACAACGACTTTCTTGTCTTTGAAATCTAAAACTGCAGCATCATCGCCAATTCCCTTAATGGTTGATTCGTGAGCAATTGTAAAGTTTTTTGTCAAATGTTCTACAAGAGCAAATTCACCTAATTGCGAAATACTTGTCTTTTGTGGATTTTTATCTTCAATCATTATTTGAGGTTCTTTATTTAAAAATGCAAAGGTACAAAGTTATGTTGCTACGGCACTCATTGTATAGGAAAGGATCTGTTGAAAAAGAAATGTTAAAAAAACTGTAACAAACTTTGTATATTGTGTACTTATAAGAA
>CBDUDY010000182.1:0-4709 GCA_965366055.1 uncultured bacterium | reverse complement strand
TGAGCAATGGAAGAACGTTTCACTATTATGGTTGGCAACAAATGCAAGACGCGATTGATGCACAAGCGCATTAATTAAGTTTTATTAGAAATTTAAAACCAACAAACAAAGAAAGTCCGTTCAGTTAACAAACTGAACGGACTTTCTGTTTTATACCATTCTTGATTTAACATATAGCGATTTTTCTTAACCGCTAATTAATTCTAACTGAGATTTAGCTTAACACAGCAACTCTAGATTTGCATCAGAAATTAATTAATTTATAAAATCAACAATGGAGAAGATTTACTTAGTTGCACTACTCTTTTTAACAACATTATTTGGATTCGCACAGAAAGGTATCGTGTCTGGAAAAATACTAGATTCCGAGGACAAACTTGCATTGCCTGGAGCGATAGTTACTATTCACCAACAAAAAAAATATACAATCTCAGACCATAATGGTAGTTTTCAATTTTTGAATGTATCAGAAGGAACTTTTGAAGTGGAGGTTACCTATATGGGTTATACTTCTTCTGTTCAGACAATCATTGTGAGCAACGGTAGAAATACTGTTTTAAATTTCGAATTAGGTTCGGGATTGCAGCTTGATGAGGTCATTATTGGTGATGCATTAAAGGGACAAGCGAAAGCATTAAATCAGCAGAAAAATAGCAGCACAATTGGAAATATTATTTCGTCCGATCAAGCGGGTCGCTTTCCAGATGCAAATGTCGGCGATGCTCTTAAGCGGGTTCCAGGAATTACGATGCAAAATGATCAGGGCGAAGCTCGTAATATCATTATTAGAGGATTGGCACCATCTTTAAATTCGGTTACGCTAAATGGTGATCGAATTCCATCTGCTGAAGGAAATAATAGAAATGTTCAAATGGATTTGATTCCGTCAGATATGATTTCAACAATTGAAGTCAACAAAACCTTGACTCCCGATATGGATGCCGATGCTATTGGAGGATCGGTTAATTTAGTAACTCGAGCAACTCCAAATGGTGAGCGAATCTCTGCAACTCTTGCTGGAGGTTTTATGCCAATACGTGAAAAAGGCACTTATACGGCAGGATTTGTCTATGGAAACCGTCTTTTTGATAGTAAGCTTGGAGTGGTTTTTAGTGGATCTTATAACAACAATACCTATGGCTCTGACAACATCGAAAATGTTTGGACTAAAGACAAATTTGGAAATGACTATTTGTCAAAAGCTGAAATAAGAAAGTATGATGTGCAAAGGATACGTCGTAGTGGCGCACTTTCATTAGATTATAAATTTAATGACAACAATACTATTTTCGCAAACGCCATCTACAACTGGAGAGATGATCGTGAAAATCGTTTTAGAACGACATACGATGATATCAAACCGATCTATCAGGGAGAATCAATAACCGGTTTTGATGGAAGAGTTAAGAGACAAACCAAAGGTGGCGCCGATAATAGTCGAAATAAAAATACAAGGTTAGAAGATCAGAGAGTTCAGAATTATGCTTTGAGAGGTGAGCATTTAATCAGTTCAAATCTAGATTTAGATTGGACCTTAAATTATTCCAAAGCTAGTGAGTTCAGACCGCAGGAGCGTTATATCGAATTTCGTCAAAAGGGACTCGGGCTGACTCAAGACTTATCAGATAATTACTTTCCATTAATAACTACAACTGGCGAATCTCTGGACAAATTCAAATTAAATTCGGTAACCGAGAATACCAACAATACTAGTGAGGACGAACTGGGAGCGAAATTAAATTTCAGATTTCCATTTTCAGTTATTTCAGGAGAAAAGGGTCGAATTAGAACGGGTTTAAGAATGAGATTAAAGGAAAAATCGAGAGATAATAACTTTTATTCATTTGATCCTTTGAATGATGATCTTTCAACGCTGTCAGTTGTACCAACAGATTATTTTGATGGAGTTGGATTTAATCCAGGTTCAAAATACGTTGCAGGAACTTTTGCTTCGACATCTTTTTTAGGAAATTTAGATTTAGAAAATGGAATTTTATTTGAAAAGGAATCAGATGCATCTAAATTTCTAACGCAAAATTACAAAGCAAAAGAGCAAATTCTTGCTACATATATTAGATGGGATCAGGATATAAATGAAAAATTAACGATGATTACCGGAGTTCGAATCGAAAACACAAATATCGATTATACCGCAAATCGCGTTTTAGACGAAGA
This sequence comes from uncultured bacterium, assembly GCA_965366055.1. Taxonomy (GTDB): domain Bacteria; phylum Bacteroidota; class Bacteroidia; order Flavobacteriales; family Flavobacteriaceae; genus Flavobacterium. Next base: position 2,534 of record CBDUDY010000182.1, on the reverse strand, counting down.
TCAAATTGAAGAAGTGATAACGACCAAGAATTCATATACAAACATTTTGCCGAGTCTTACGTTTAAATATAATGCGACGGAAAGTTTGGTTTTGAGAGCCGCCTTTACAACCGCTTTGGCAAGACCCAACTATTATGATTTAGCGCCTTTTGTGAATAATAACGCTGCCGAAATGCAAATCTCAGCTGGAAATCCGAACTTGAAAGCGACAACCTCATTTAATTATGATTTTATGGCGGAGAACTATTTTAAATCCGTCGGTCTTATATCGGGTGGTGCATTTTATAAAAGTTTAAATAATTTTATTTATAAATATAGCAGTCAGTCTTTTACTTCTGTAGATTTTGGAAATAGCTTTCCAGAGCAGATAAATCCAATTCCTGTGGGCGAAAACTGGAGTTTTGTGCAATCTAGAAACGGAGATAATGTTAGTGTATACGGGTTTGAAGTTGCCTTTCAGCGACAATTTGACTTCTTTGAAAATAAGATTTTAAAAGGATTTGGAGTTTATATCAATTATACCTTTACACAGTCAAAAGCTAAGGGAATTGCAGATGAAGATGGAAATGAAAGAGCAAATGTAAGCTTGCCTGGTACAACTCCTCACATGTTCAACGGTTCACTTTTTTGGGAAAATAAACGATTCTCCGCAAGAGTTTCTACCAATTTTACTTCAGATTATTTAGACGAGCTAGGACCTGACGCTGACCGAGATTCTTATTATGATAAACAGTTTTTTGTAGATGCAAATGCTTCTTTCAAAATTACTAAACAACTTCGCCTTTTTGCGGAAGCGAATAATCTAACAAATCAACCTTTACGCTATTATCAAGGCGTTAAAGAACATACGCAGCAAGTAGAATATTACCAAGCTCGCTACAATCTTGGATTGAAATTAGATTTTTAATAATTTATTTATAAATAAAAAAAGTGGAATAGTAGTAAAATGCTGTTCTGCTTTTTATAATTCACGAAAATGAAAAATATAATTTTAATTTTTTTATCGGTATTATTTTTTAAAACTGTCAATGCTCAGGAAGTTCAGAAAAAGGAATTATCGGGATATTCCGAAGGTTACAATTCTAACTTACAAAAGGTAGACAATAGTTTGAATTTTTTATTAATGGGTGATTTCGGTCGCTACGGTCAGTTTCATCAAAAAGAAGTAGCAAAGCAGATGGGAAAAGCTGCCGCTACAATTGAATCTGAGTTTGTGATAACTGTTGGAGATAACTTTTATCCAAACGGCGTTCAAAGTACTAAAGATTATTCTTGGACCGCTTCTTTCGAGAATATTTACACCGATTATAGTTTGCAAAACAATTGGTATGCAACTTTAGGAAATCACGATCACAGAGGAAATGTGCAAGCTCAGATTGATTATTCAGATCACAGCCGACGTTGGCATATGCCTTCCACATATTATAAAAAGGAATTCGAATTGGAAGATGGAAACAAGGTTTTAGTTTTATTTATGGATACTTCTCCATTTATCGAAAAGTATTATGATGCAGATTCTGGAATGAGTGAATCTATGAAAGCACAAGATACTACGGCTCAAAAAAAGTGGTTGTTAAAAGAATTAGCGACAACTGACAAGAAAGTAACGTGGAAAATTGTTGTGGGTCATCATCCTTTGTATAGTGGCGGAAAACGTAAGAATAATTCAGAAACTAAAAGTTTCGAAAAGAATTTTGCAGGTATTTTCGATAAATACAAAGTAGATGCTTACTTCTGCGGACACGAGCACGATTTGCAAATTATAAAGCCAAAAGGACGGTACACAACACAATTTCTTTCAGGATCAGCCTGCACCGTTCGTCCAAGTGGAGCAAGAGAAGGGACCCTGTTTTTTGCCGAAAAAGCTGGTTTTATGACTTTCGCAATAACTAATTCAAAATTATTTGCACAAGTCGTTGATGCTGACGGAAATATTTTATATAAAACGCTAATTCAAAAGCAGTAGGATGAGAAATATATATAAAATAGCAGTTGTAATTGGACTTTTTGCATCGGTATCCTGTAGTGATAAGCTTGTTTCAATTCGAAAAGATGCTTTAAAACCAACTATTATTACCCAAAAATTACCGCACGACACAGACGACCCTGCCATTTGGATTAATCCGGTCGATGCTTCAAAAAGTTTGATTATAGGAACAGACAAAGACACAGAAGGTGGTTTGTACGCTTTTGACTTAAAGGGAACTATCGTTGGCAAATCGCAAGTATTGAAGCGACCTAATAATGTGGATGTCGTTTATGGTTTATTTTTAAATGGGAAAAAAATAGATATTGCCGTTACGACTGAACGTGAAACTAATAAAATTAGAATCTTTACTTTGCCAGAATTAAAGGCGATTGACAACGGCGGAATATCTGTTTTTGAAGGAGAAGAACTGAGAGCCCCAATGGGAATTGCAATCTATACTAGAAAAACTGATAATGCGATTTTTGCAGTTGTAGGTCGAAAAAACGGACCTTCTGGAACTTATTTATGGCAATATCAACTGAGCGATAATGGCAAAGGAGAAGTT
>CBDUDY010000181.1:0-4723 GCA_965366055.1 uncultured bacterium | reverse complement strand
TACAGCAAAATAAAGGTATACAGGCAGCACTTAATAGTTTAATGAACCGTGAGTATGATAAAATTGTAGACGTAGTCGCAACTTTGGAATTTCCTGAAGAGGAGGCTTTTGACGGTTATGAGCGCTTGCCAGTAAATCCAGAGTTGGTGAAATTTGATAAACTTTACGCGTCTGTTGAGCAGTCAGAATTACTTAATCAAAAAGAGCGAGGGCCAATGTTTGGTTTTGGTGTCGAATATATCAGTCAAGAAGATAGTCCAATGATTACCAGCTCTTATAAAGATATGATTATGCCAATGTTAAGCATATCTGTACCAATTTTTAATACTAAATATAAATCTCAGACCAGGCAAAATGAATTGCTGAAGCAGGAGATAACTTCGCAAAAAGAGGAACGTCTTAATATGCTTAGAGCGGATTTGTCCAAAGCAATATCGCAACGCAATCAATCTCGAATTAAATTCGACACACAGAAAAAGAATTTGAAACAAGCGGATTATGCCGAGGAGATTCTTCTTAAAAGTTATGAGACAGGAACTATTGATTTTAAAGATGTGTTAGATATTCAGGAATTGCAGTTGAAATTTCAAATTGCACAAATTGAAACTACGAAGCTTTATTATATACAAACCGCTCTCATAAATTACTTAACTAACTAATAATCAGTATATTTTAAATAATAAAAATTAAATTTACAGTCAACGATTTAAGTCGAAGGCACAAATCGGTGATAAGTTTCGAAAAATTGAATCAAGATTAATATTAATAATTAAAACCAAGTTAAAATGAACAAATTAAAATCAACATTAGGTGTAGCTGCAATTGCATTTATAACCTTAACAGTAGTGTCTTGTAATAACAGCAAAAAAGAACAAACTAGCACAGATGGAGATCATTCTGAAATGGGTGTAGAAGGAATGCATTCAATGGATGGTCACGACAATACCGACGGACATCACGATGGTGAGAAAATGACAATGGCGATGAACGGCGACGGTGCTTCGCAAGTTGTATTGAATGACTATTTCAAACTTAAAGATGCCTTAGTTGCAGATGATAATGCAAAGGCAAAAGAGTACGGGGCAACTATGGCAAAAACTTTAAGCAATTTAGATATTGCAAAATATAGCGATACACAAAAAGCTAGTTTAAAAGATATTGTTGAAGATGCTATAGAGCACGCTGAACATATTGCAAAAAGTCCAATTGATCACCAACGCGAGCATTTTAAAATGTTGAATAAAGATGTGGTTGATATGGTAGCAATTACTGGTACTGAAAATACCCTTTACGAACAATTTTGTCCGATGTACGATGGCGGTAGTTCTTGGTTGAGTATGAGTAAAGACATCAAAAATCCTTATTATGGTAGTAAAATGCTGAATTGTGGAAAAGTTCAGAAAGAAATTAAGTAAATGAAGGTTGTAAAAATCATCATATTATTTATGCTGGTAGTGTTTGTGGGAATTCAATTTATTCCCACAACACGCAACCAGAGTGCTACTGTTCCTTTAACTGATTTTATGATAGTCAATAATGTGCCGAAATCAATTCAAGAAAAGATGCAAGTTTCCTGCTACGATTGCCATAGCAATAACACTCAGTATCCTTGGTATAATCGGGTCCAGCCCGTTGCTTGGTTTTTAGAAAATCATATTCAAGAAGGTAAGTCTGTACTTAATTTTAACGAATGGAGCTTATTGTCAGACCGCAGAAAGAAAAGTAAACTTAGATCCATCATCAAGCAGGTTGAAAGTGGTGAAATGCCTTTAAATTCTTATACTTTAATTCATAACGATGCTAAGATTTCAGACGGTGAAGCGAAAGAAATGGTGAAGTGGATAACACAACTAAAAGATAGTCTGTAAATTAAGCTAACGATAGTTATACGGCAGTTGATAAAAAATTTATTAGCAGACCACAGCTTTAAAGTTTTGATGTTTCGATAAAATATTATCTCGTTTTTGTATCATTATTTTTTTAACAATGGAAGCAATGTTTGTAATCTTAAAGACTATTAAAATTTCTAAAAAACAATTATTAAAGTAAAAAAATACCCTAGAATAATTAATTATTAAATCATTTACAAATGGAAAATTCACATCAAGATTCTAAGAAAAATAACTACAGCAAATTTATAGGAATGCTAGCAGTATCCTTTATAGCGATGTATATAACAATGTACCTTAACACGTATGAGTTAGATCACGTTTATTTTAGCCTTACGCGTTTCTATATGACTTGTTTAGGCATTTCAGCAATGGCGGTAATAATGTTTGTGGCTATGCGTAAAATGTACCAAAACAAGAAAAAGAATATAGCAATAATTCTAGGCAGCATAGTTTTATTTGGAGGTGCTTTAACCCTTGTTAGAATTCAAGCTCCTATTGTTGGTGATGTGCTTTGGATGAAGGCGATGATTCCGCACCACTCTATCGCTATATTGACAAGTAAGCGAGCGGACATAAAAGATCCAGAGGTTAAGAAATTAGCAGATGATATTATCAAAGCGCAGGAAAAGGAAATTGCGGAAATGAAAGCAATGATAATCCGATTGGAAAATAATAAATAAATAAAATCAAAATGAATAAAAACATCATTTATGTAGTTGTTGCATTGATTATTGGACTGCTAGGTGGATTTCTACTATTTGGTGGTGACTCCACTGCTGCTCTAAAAAATTCAGCAGAGAACCACGATCATTCTGCAGAAAATGCTTCAAAGCAGATGTGGACTTGTTCTATGCACCCTCAAATTATGCAACCTGAACCAGGCGATTGCCCGATTTGTGGAATGGATTTGATTCCAGCGGAAACTGGCGCCGAAGGTCTTAGCGCTAATGAAATTAAAATGAGCGAGAATGCGATGGCATTGGCAAATATCCAAACTACGATTGTTGGCGAAGGTCAAGCTGGCGCTAATTCTCTGAAGTTGTCGGGGAAAATTAAAGCCAATGAAGAGTCGAATGCGGTGCAGGTAACTTATTTTGGAGGAAGAATCGAAAAGCTATTTGTTAATTCTACTGGTGAAACTGTTAGCGCAGGACAACGTTTGGCGACAATATACTCACCAGAATTGGTAGCAGCACAACAGGAATTACTAACTGCCTCCTCAATGAAAGAAGCGCAACCTGCCTTATACAAAGCTGTTCGAAGTAAGCTCAAACTATGGAAGCTGTCAGAAAAGCAAATTAACGCGATTGAGTCGGCAGGAAAAGTACAGGAAAACTTTCCTGTCTTTGCAACGGTTTCTGGAACAGTAACCGATAAAATGGTCGAAGAGGGTGATTATTTAAAACAAGGTCAACCACTTTATAAAATTGCCAATCTTAATACAGTCTGGGCAGAATTTGACGCCTATGAAAGTCAGATTGCATCCTTAAAAAAAGGACAAAGCATTAAGGTAACTACAAATGCTTATGGCAATGAAGTTTTTGACGCCAAAATATCTTTTATAGATCCCTTATTGAATTCAGCTACACGCACCGTGATTGTACGTGCCGTTCTTAATAACAGCAAAAAGCTTTTTAAACCTGGAATGTTTGTGGAAGCAGCTATTCAGGGTCCACAGTCAAGCGTTAAAAATTCGATTTCCGTGCCATCAACTGCGGTTATGTGGACGGGGGAACGATCTGTGGTATATCTAAAAACAAATCCAAATGAGCCAATATTCGAAATGAGAGAAGTTCAATTAGGCAATGCGACTGGCGATAGTTACATCATTCTTGATGGTCTAAATAATGGTGATGAGGTCGTTACCAACGGGACTTTTACGGTTGATGCTGCAGCACAATTACAGGGTAAAAAAAGTATGATGAACAGAGAAGGCGGAAAATCAACCACTGGTCACGAAGGACATTTAGGAATGCAAGAAGGTAATACTGACAAAAGCTCTGCAGGAACAGATCACAGCAAAATGGCAGAACGCATAGACGTTTCTAGTAAATTCCAAAATCAGTTAAAAGATGTTTTTGGTAATTATATTCTTCTAAAAGATGCTTTGGTTGACGACAATGCTAAAATGGCACAGAGTGCAGCAAAGCAGATAAGTCAATCTTTGACTAAAGTAAATATGAAGTTATTGTCCGATGAAAAAGCACACAATCACTGGATGACAATTTTGAAGGAATTAAAAAGTTCGGCTACTGCCATTGCGAACACAACCGCAATTGCAACACAACGCACACATTTTAACCATCTTTCGGCACATTTGCAAAGTAGTTTGGAACTCTTTGGAATCAATCAAAAGGTTTATGTTGAATTCTGTCCGATGGCAGACAGCAATAAAGGCGCGTACTGGTTAAGTGACGACAAAGAAATCCGTAATCCCTATTATGGTGCATCAATGCTCACTTGTGGGGAGGTAAAATCAACTATACAGTAGTTGAGACCTCAATAAAAAAATAAATATAGGATGTAGAAATAGCTCTTGTGGCCGTAATTCGCTTGAAGTGCTCTGTTCTACATTGCACATTAACAAAGCAAGATTAAGGTAATTAGAAGGAGTGGCAACTGCGCTAGTCTTATATAAACGAATTTTGCAGGAAACTGTACTTAAAAAATAAATGCAAGTGGTTTCAGATTCATTCTACGTTTAAAAATTTTAGAAGTAATGTTACTTGATAATAGTTTTCTTTTGAGAAGTATTTTTTTTTGAATCGGTCAGCTTTATAATTGTCAAATATGTTGTTCAGAAAAGTGAACTGTCTGCTGTTGAATTTTAC
>CBDUDY010000180.1:0-4736 GCA_965366055.1 uncultured bacterium | reverse complement strand
GCCCACGCCGTTCCATCATTTTTGAGAAATAAATTGTGATATTGCCCGCCAGCAGCCGCAATAATTCCGGTAAGATTTGTCACTTGTCCGGGCACTGTTTGAAAGGTGGTACCACCAAATCCAAGTTTTCCATAGTAATTAAGACCACAAGCCCACACAGTTCCATCTTGCTTTATAAAAGTAGATTGTCTGAATCCTGCTGCAATTGCCACAACATCTGTAATGGCTACTAAAGTTGGATTAACAACTCCCCAAGTATTACCCAATCCTAAAGCACCATCTTGATTGTCACCACACGATCGCACGGTGCCATCTTCCGACAAGAACATTGAATGGTAATCGCCAGCAGCAATATCAATCACATTTTCAACACCCATAACTTGAACGGGAATATTTTGCTGGACTTGATTTCCATTTCCAAGCTCACCAGAAAAATTTCGTCCACAGGCCCAAACTGTTCCATCATTTTTTAAAAATAGAGAGTGATAAAAACCTGTTGAAATTTTCACTATCCCGCTAAGAGTAGGGATTTGTACAGGAGTATTTACGGCATTGGTAGTTCCTATTCCTAATTCGCCGTTGGAATTTCCTCCCGTTCCCCAAACTGTTCCATCACTTTTCAAGAACAGAGCAAATACACCTCTTGCCGCAACTGCAACTACATCCGTCAATCCAACAACTGCAACTGGAAGAATCGTACTTGTATTATCGCCACTCCCAAGCTGACCTGTAGTATTTATTCCTGAGGCGGTTACCGTGCCATTTGCGCACACGAATAAAGAGAAGTTTCCTCCCGCTGCAATAGCTTGACGAATTGGAATGATTGTATCAAATTTTTGTGTGTAAAATTGCACAGGCGTATTTACTTTTTGTGCATATACCGAAGCGCAGAAAAAAGTTATAATAAGTGCTGCAGCCGTCTTTATATTCGATTTTAGTTTTGCTGTTTCCATAATATATCTAGTTTAGTAATTATTAGAATTGTTATATAGTGACTTGTATTTTGAGAATCCATTAAAATTTAATTTTAGAGTATTTTCAAGAACATAATGCAGAAATTAAAATTGCAGTTCTCTATTCCACTCGCTCATACAGACGTTTATTATCTCCAATAGACATCATCATTCGGCTAGGTTCTGCAAAATATCTTACGGACTGCTTTGCATCTTTATCATTAGGATCTACCATAAAGAATTGATCGCCTTTTGTGTACCAGCCAAATTCATGTATATCCGACCCATAATCTCCTTCAATAGTCATACTATCGCTGCCTCCAGCACTCTGTCCAATCCACGAAACAGCAGTTCCATCGCTATTTATTCGCAGAAAGTAGTCTGTCGCAAAAGAGGCGTAAAATTCGCCACTACCGCTACTCAACACTTCTGTAAACCGCCATTTGCCAACGAGAGCAGGGTCTCCGGGCAGATTTTCTGGTTGATACGTTGAATTATCCTCATCCGAGATTTGAATTTGCGCAACTTCTACAAGATCATTCGAACGGTTCAATACAATCTCCAAAACCTGATAATTATGCTCAGGAAAAGTTATCTTCATATACAAAGTCCCATCCTTTATTTGCCCAGCTATCTTATGAAAATTGCCGGATTTATCATCAACAATTTCACCTGTAAAAGTGTGCGCATTACTCGTTGCATTTACCGTAAATGCTTGATTTTCCAAGGTAAATATTCCTGATAAAATTTCTTTCTCTGCCGAAAGCTTAAGAGTAGCAGTAGTGTTTTCCACAGCACCTTCATACTTTCCTGTAAAAATGTTTGGCGGTTGTGAGTCCTGACTTTGGGATGGATTACACGATGAGATCAATATTGAAATAAGTAGTATTTTAAATTGGAGAGGGATCGCTAGTGTCATAATTCGCAAGTTTTATTGTTAGTACTGCATATTAATCGGCATCTTTATAAATGGACATGTATTGCATTGGTACTAAGTTATTTACAATTTTAACCGCGTTATTAAGGGTAACTATTGAAATAAAACTCTAAGGGTTTTCCCTAAATATCATGAGTTTGAAAATAAAAATTTTTTGGGCGAGACCTTCGCCACAACGACTATTGCAAGCAACGAATCTTATTGTTCTTAATTTTCAGTAGACATTTTCTTGGTCTCAGGTCGGGCTATCCACTATATCTTTGCTGCTAGAAATTTTTGGGTAAAAATCATAAGCGGTTCAAGCAGCAAAGGATGCCGTTACTATCCCTCTCGCAAAACCAGTTTACCACAACCTTTTGCAATCTCACAAAACCTTCCTTACATTTACTTTATGCAAAATTCAAATTCGACAACCAAGCTTTCTATACATCTAATTCAGGTTGATCTTGCTTGGGAAAATAAAGAAGTAAATATCAAAACAATTCAATCAGAAATTGAAAAGCTTCCAGATTCTGCTGATTTGGTGATTCTTCCCGAAATGTTCAGCACAGGGTTCACAATGAAACCCGAACTAGTTGCCGAAACAATGACCGGCAAAACAGTTGAATGGATGAAGGAAATGGCTGCAAGGTTTGAAATCGCACTTGTGGGAAGCATCGTAATTGAAGAGGATGAAAAATTCTACAACCGACTGCTATTCGTGACTAAAGACGGAGTTTTGGAAACCTACGATAAGCGACATTTATTCTCATATGCTAGTGAGGATAGGGTCTACACTGCTGGAAGCGCAAGAAAAATTATAAGTTATAAAGGATGGAATATTTGTTTGCAAATCTGTTACGATTTGCGATTCCCAGTTTTTATCCGCAACCACGGCGAATATGATTTGCTGTTATTTGTGGCCAATTGGCCAGAAAGTCGTGTTATAGCTTGGGATGCGCTTCTAAAAGCGCGAGCTATAGAAAATATTTGCTTTGTCGCTGGGGTAAATCGGGTAGGCCACGATACGCATGAATATTACCATAATGGCCACTCGCAGCTCATAAATTACCTAGGAGAATATCTCATACATCCGCAAGAACAATCAGGCAGTTTTCAATATACAATAGAAATGCAAGATTTAATTGATACCAGAAAAAAGTTAGGTTTTCTAAATGATGCCGACTCTTTTATTTTAGAATAAAAGGCTGATCAACATCCCAATTTGCTCGAACATCGATAGAAGTAGGGAAATATATTACTTCTTCCGGCTGTCTATTTTTAAGGAAATTTCCTTCGTCCCAACGGCCATTTTTATTGGAGTCGTAAATTACTCTAACATCATAAAGCATTGGATCGATCAGATTAAAATCGACAACATTCCCTTCCTCTAAAGTTCTACTTTCGAGAGTTTCACCTTTTGTACCAGTTAATTCAACAATTACAGGATAGCGTTTGATATTTGAAACAGTAAGTCGCAGATTACCAAAATCAGAAGTATTTTTTGTTGAAATTGTGTAGGTTAAAGTGTCATTCTTCCTGTCAAAAAAGTCTTGTACTGCGCCAGGCATCAATTTAATTCGATATTTTTCTAAAGGTTCCCGTTTGAAGGAAAGTTTCATTTCCATCATAAAATCATCATAGCTAACTGTGAATTTTTGTGCGGTAGAATCTTGTGAGCGAATAAAAATCTTTGTGCTGTCAAAAGCCATTAAAGGTGTGTTGCTTTTTAATGTAAATACTTCTCGTAGTGGAAGAGTATATCCAAATTTTGGAACAATTGTTAAAGAATCATTTTTCTGCTCCTTTAGTTTTACTAAAAAATCCTTTGTATAAGTATCTTTTGAAACTTCAACTTTGATTGAATCTTTTATGGAAATTGGAAACCAAACCATCACCGAGTCCTTATTTAGGACTTTCGTTACCACATTTTTAACTTCTATATTTCTTTCAAAAGTTTTGATTTTGACTTTTTCGAAATTTCCCTCGTAACCCATTGTGAGTTTTGATCCAGAGGTTTGAAAAGGTTTTTGTGCTTTTAGCAAAAGCGTTTCCTTAAATAATTTGATTGTATAAAGACTGTCAGATGGTATCGTAATAATCTCAGATAAAAATCCAATTTTGTCCGTTTTCGGATCGTATTTATTGTTGGAGCTCTTGTCTTTTAGAGCAATCAACTTATATTTGCCTGGTTTAATGTTTTCAATCTCGAATATTTTGATACTGTCCAAAGTGTTGGTAATGTACCTTGGACGTTCTTTGAAAATCAAGGAGTCGTTGTAGTTTTCATCATATTCATACAACATAACCGAAATAAATGACTCGACTTTTTTGTTGTAAGCATCCAACACCTGACCTCTCAATTTTAAGGAATCTATGATGCTTCCAGTCGAAAAAACATACTTAAATTGTTGGTAAGGATTCCCTTCGTTATTGTCTTCAATACTCTTCCCGAAGTTAAAACTGTAAGTTGTGTTCGCCTTTAAAGTATCAAGAATTTTGATGGTAAGTGTTTTGCTCGCCGTTGTCGGACTGATTATTGGCTGACGTTGCATTGGCGGCGAAACAATCAGTTGTTTGTTGAGATTTTTGAGTTTTATATATTCGTCAAAAACTATTTTTATTTCTTTTCCATCAAAGTTAGTAGAGTAATTTGGAGGATAACTTTGCTTCATTACCGGAGCAATTGTATCTTTAAGACCACCTGATATTGAAGCTCTTTTAGCGCAGCTGCTAAAAAGTAGAGTGATAAAAAATATAGTGAAAATGTGTCTGAACATTGACGTTTTGATTTAAAGTACAAAATAACGATTATTATTAATGTTATTACTAAATAAATGTTTAATAATTTTGGTAAATCAAAGCCC
>CBDUDY010000179.1:0-4738 GCA_965366055.1 uncultured bacterium | reverse complement strand
CGTGAGAATAATGTAAAAGAGAATCAAGGCGGCATGTTTTAATCAGTTGCTTTTAGGTATAAAAAAATCCCGATAATTAACTTTATCGGGATTTTTTTTATTTTAAATTCAAAGCTACATTACCATTTGATGATAACACTACCCCAAGTAAATCCACTTCCAAAGGCTGCCAAGACCACCGTGTCACCAGATTTTATTCTACCCTGCTCCCACGCTTCTGTAAGTGCTATCGGAATAGATGCTGCGGTTGTGTTTCCGTATTTCTGAATGTTATTAAAAACTTGATCGTCGGTCAATTTAAATTTCTGCTGTATGAATTGCGAAATTCTAAGATTTGCTTGGTGCGGAATCAACATATCAATATCCGAAACCTCTAAATTATTTTTATTTAATGCTTCCATTATCACTTCAGAAAAGCGCACTACCGCATTTTTAAAGACAAATTGTCCGTTCATATGCGGAAAATACGATTCGTCATTTGGATCATTATCTTTGAGAATATCCGAAACCCAACGTCCTCCCATCCCTGGAGCTTTTAAAATTAACTCTTCAGCGTGAACACCTTCTGAATGCAGATGTGTAGAAAGAATACCTTTTGACAAATTTTCTTCCCTAGAAAGAATCGCTGCTCCTGCTCCATCTCCAAAAATAACCGAAACACCACGACCGCGCGAAGTCATGTCCAGTCCAGCAGAATGAACTTCTGATCCGATAACTAAAATATTCTTATACATTCCAGTTTTTATATATTGATCTGCAACAGAAATTGCATAAATAAATCCCGAACATTGATTGCGAACATCTAATGCACCCACGGTTCGTAAACCCAAATCTCTTTGCACCAAAACTCCCGGCCCAGGAAAATAATAGTCAGGACTTAAAGTTGCAAAAACTACAAAGTCAATATCTTGCGGGTCGATGTTTGCTCTTTGCATGGCGATTCGTGCAGCTTTGACACCCATACTTGTGGTAGTATCTTCTCCCGGCTTAATAAATCGACGTTCTTTAATTCCAGTTCTTTCCTGAATCCACGCGTCATTGGTATCCATTACTTTAGACAAATCGTCATTTGTTACGATATTGTCAGGGACATAGAATCCTAATCCTGATATTTTTGAATTGTACATATTTCTGTCTGGAATTATATTAGTATCAAGGTACAAGTTACTATAAATTTAATAATTTGAAACAGCTACAATAAAAAAAAGCTGCTCCTAATAGGAGCAGCTTTCAAAATATTTATAAAGAACTAGACTAGTTTTTAGATTCGTTCTCTGCGTCTTTTTTCATTTTTTCATTTGCAGTAATTGCAAATTCAACACGACGGTTTTCGCTTCTACCAGCTTCGCTATCATTTGATGAAATTGGATCTGCAATTCCCATTCCTTCTGTTGAGAATCTTGAAGAAGCTATCCCTTTAGATACAAGGTAAGATCTTACAGAAGAAGCTCTTTCTCCAGAAAGTTTTAAATTATAATCTGCTTTACCTGTATTATCAGTATACCCGTAAATAACGATATCAGTATCTGCATACTCTTTAAAAACTGGAATTAATTTGTCAAGATTGGTTTTTGCAGTTGAAGTTAAAGTAGATTTGTTTGTATCAAAACGAACTGCATTTTCTTTAAGAGTCAATTTAATTCCTTCACCAAGTCTTTCAACTTCTGCTCCAGGAACTGCGTTGTCAATTTCTCTTGCTTGCTTATCCATTTTATTTCCAATCACTCCACCAGCAACACCACCGATAACGCCTCCAAGAACTGCTCCAAGAGCACCTTTTCCACCTTTACCTACGTTGTTTCCTAGAACTCCACCTAAGATAGCTCCACCAGCTGCACCAGCTGCTGCTCCTCTTTGTGTTTGATTTGTGTTTTTTATTGCTTCACAACTTGTAAGTAGCATTCCGAATAGGAACATTATAGCGAGTGAATAAACTGACATTCTTTTCATAATAGTGATTTTTAGTTATTTAATTATTGTTTGGTATTCTTTGGTATTTATTGTTTTTGAAAATTGTAAACTACTTGTGTAGATTTTCCACCAATCATTACTTTATCAATTAATTGAAATGAAGTTTCGCTCATTGCACCCATATCAAGTATATAACCATCTCTGGCTTTCTTAGCTTTAACTCCAGCATCAAGGATTTTAAGAACGAACTGTCCTTCTTTATTTACAAACCATGAGATTGGAGAATTGAATGATGGACAAGAAGCACTAACGTTATTAAGCATCATTTCTCCTTTATTATTATTCGAAATAAATTTCCAATTACTTCCTTCAAAACATTTTGAATCTGCAATATCAAATGAATTTACTGTCATTACTTCTGATCCTGTAAAATCAACAGATGTAATAGTCCAATTACCCTTCATCATTCTTTCTACCTTGTTATCAACTTTTGTATTGGTAACAGACTTCGATTTGCAAGAAGACAATACTACTGTAAAAATGCATAACATAATTAATTTTTTCATTTTTTGGTTTTTTTAGAATTAGTAAAAGCAAAGATACAAATGCGCTCGGAATTATGTTAAAATTAAGGCCGTAATTAAAACAAAATTAACTATACACGTCATTTTGTCAGAAACAGAGAAATTGGTCTTTAATTTGAAAGAATGCTTGCTGAACCATTTAAAATTAAGCAATTATGACAACTGGAAAAATTAATGTTTCTGTTGAGAACATATTTCCCCTTATCAAGAAATTTTTATATAGCGATCACGAGATCTTTTTGAGAGAATTAGTTTCTAATGCGACTGATGCAACATTAAAGTTAAAGCACCTTACAAGCATTGGCGAAGCTAAAACTGAATATGGCAATCCAATTATTGAAGTAAAAATCGACAAAGAAGGAAAAAAACTTCATATCATCGATCAAGGATTAGGAATGACTGCAGATGAAGTTGAAAAATATATTAACCAAGTTGCTTTTTCTGGAGCTGAAGAATTTCTTGACAAATACAAAGACTCTGCAAAAGATTCAGGTATCATCGGACATTTTGGCTTAGGATTTTATTCTGCTTTTATGGTTGCAGAAAAGGTCGAAATTATTACCAAATCATTTAAAGACGAGCCAGCTGCTCACTGGACTTGTGACGGTAGCCCTGAATTTACTTTAGAACCTTCAGACAAGACCTCTAGAGGATCTGAGATTATTCTACATATTGCAGAAGATTCTTTGGAATTCCTTGAAGAAAATAGAATTAGTGAACTGCTTAATAAGTACAATAAATTTATGCCTGTACCAATTAAATTTGGAACTCGCACAGAAAAAATTGAACAGAAAAAAGGTGAAGAGGTAGCTGCAGAAGATAAAGATGAAGAATTTAAAACTGTAGAAGTTGATAATATCATCAATAATCCTACACCAGCTTGGACCAAGCAACCAACGGAACTTTCTGATGAAGACTACAAAAGTTTCTACAGAGAATTGTATCCAATGCAGTTTGAAGATCCATTATTTCATATTCACTTAAATGTTGATTATCCTTTTAATTTAACTGGAATTTTATACTTCCCTAAATTAGGATCCGATTTACAAATTCAGAAGGACAAAATTCAACTATACCAAAATCAGGTTTATGTAACTGATAATGTAGAAGGAATTGTTCCTGAATTCTTGACTATGCTTAAAGGTGTTATCGATTCTCCAGATATTCCATTAAACGTATCTCGTTCTTACCTTCAATCTGACGGAGCAGTTAAGAAAATTTCGAACTACATTACTCGTAAAGTAGCGGATAAATTGAAAGCCTTGTTTACAGAGAATCGCGAAGATTTTGAGAAAAAATGGAATGATATTAAAATAGTTCTTGAGTACGGTATGCTTTCGGAGCCTAAATTCTATGAGAAAGCTGGAGCATTTACATTATACCCAACAGTTGATGGTAAATACTACACTCTTGAAGAGTTGAAGGAAAATCTTAAAGATTCACAGACTGATAAAGATGGGAAATTGACCCTTCTTTACGCAGGAAATAAGGATGCACAACACAGTTATATTCAAGCGGCAGAAGACAAAGGATATAAAGTTCTTTTGCTAGATTCTCCAATTATTTCTCACTTGATGCAAAAATTAGAATCTGATAACGAAAACCTTGTTTTTGTTCGTGTGGATTCTGATCATATCGAAAACTTAATTAAGAAAGACGAAAATACTATTTCGAAACTTTCTGAAGATGAGCAAACGAAATTGAAAGAAGTTGTAGAACATTTAGTTCCAAAAACTACTTATAGTGTTCAACTTGAAGCTTTGGACAGCAGCGCATCTCCTTTTATCATCACTCAGCCAGAATTTATGCGCCGAATGAAAGAAATGAGTCAAAGTGGTGGTGGCGGAATGTTCGGAATGGGGAATATGCCAGAGATGTACAATCTTGTAATCAATACAAATTCAGAATTAGCAACAACAATTTTGAATAATACAGACAAACCCCAACAAGAACACCTTGTAAAACAAGCTTTAGATCTTGCGAAATTATCTCAGAATCTTCTAAAAGGTGAAGCGTTAACCGCCTTCGTAAAGAGAAGTTTCGAACTGATAAAATAATTCTTAATTGTTTTTTTATTAAATGCCTGCAGTCTATGACTGCAGGCATTTTTTTGTGGATATAATAAATCCTGGAAATAAAAGTACAGAGAAAATATAGTTGTAACCTTTTATTGGATTATTCTTTTATTAATAAAACAAACTACCCCTTTTTAAACTTTTCTAATCGTCCTTTCGCATTGTCAA
>CBDUDY010000178.1:0-4757 GCA_965366055.1 uncultured bacterium | reverse complement strand
GCACCAAATCCTGATCTAGTGTCTTTACTACCTGTATTTTTATATGTTTTCATTTTTTTTCTAAATTTAAAGATTTAAAGATTGAAAAATTTAAAGATTTGTGAAATACAAAACGCTTCATATCTTCAATATTTCTCTCTCCAACCTAATTTTTAACGAACTTTTATTTGGGTAATTTTTTTTATTCAAAGATTGAACGACTTAATAAATTAAATATTTGAAACTGTTTTATTGTTTTCGATATTTTATTTATTTCCTAATCCCCAATCTCCAATCTCCATTTTACTACTCGTCCACTATTCAGCCTGTGTGGCTGCGCCTCCCTTGTAGCTATTCCTTCCCTTTGGGGAGGCTAGGTGGGGAGGGAGGTTGGGTGGGGACTCTAATAATCGCTCAGTTCCTCTAATATATTTTGCTGCAAAGCTAGCTCCAATTGATCGTTACTCGGAGCTTTTCCGTGCCACGCGTGCGTGTACATCATAAAGTCTACACCGTTACCCATTTCTGTATGTAGCAAAACGCAAACTGGCTTTCCTTTACCAGTTCTTGATTTCGCATCTTTCATTCCAGCTAAAACAGCGTCGATATCATTTCCTTTTTCGATATCCAAAACATCCCAACCAAAAGCTTCAAACTTTGCACGGATGCTTCCCATCGGAAGTACTTCATCCGTAGATCCGTCAATCTGCTTACCATTAAGGTCAATTGTTGAAATCAGATTGTCTACTTTTTTCGCGGAAGCGTACATAATTGCTTCCCAGTTTTGACCTTCTTGCAATTCGCCATCTCCGTGAAGTGTGTAAATAATATGGTTGTCGTTGTTTAATTTCTTTGCTTGAGCAGCACCAATTCCAACCGACATTCCTTGACCCAAAGATCCAGAGGCAATGCGCACTCCAGGCAAACCTTCGTGTGTAGTTGGATGTCCTTGCAGACGAGAATTTAATTTTCTAAAAGTTTTTAATTCTTCTACTGGAAAATAGCCGCTACGTGCTAAAACGCTATAGAAAACTGGAGAGATATGACCGTTAGAAAGGAAGAACAAATCTTCGCCAATTCCGTCCATTTCAAAAGTATCTTTGCGCTCCATTAAATTTTGATACAAACAAACCAAAAATTCGGCACAGCCAAGTGATCCTCCAGGATGCCCAGAGTTTACGGCGTGCACCATTCTTAGAATGTCTCTTCTGACCTGTACTGTCAAGTCTTGTAGTTGTTGTGTGTTGAGTTTCATCTTGTTTTGTAAAGTTAAACTGCCGCAAAGATAAAAAACAGTTTTTAGAATATCCTTTATTTCAACTTTATCATAGCGCAA
Organism: uncultured bacterium; assembly: GCA_965366055.1. Taxonomy (GTDB): domain Bacteria; phylum Bacteroidota; class Bacteroidia; order Flavobacteriales; family Flavobacteriaceae; genus Flavobacterium. The sequence continues at coordinate 3,442 of CBDUDY010000178.1, read as the reverse complement.
TAATTATAAGTCGTTAATAATTTTTAGCTTTTACTTCGAAAATCTATGATAAGTACTACTATTTGACAATCCTTGGTTAAATATAAGTGGAATAGTCAATTCTTGAAATCTAAATCTTTTATCTTTGCCGCCAGAAAAATGTTACTATGAAGTTTGAACTGATTCAGAAAGATGCTGCCTCAAAAGCACGTGCCGGAAAAATTACTACTGACCATGGCGTTATCGAAACACCAATTTTTATGCCTGTCGGAACTGTTGCCTCTGTAAAAGGTGTGCATCAAAGAGAATTAAAAGAGGATATAAAACCAGATATTATCCTTGGGAATACGTATCACTTATACCTACGACCGCAGACAGAAATTCTAGAAAAAGCCGGAGGTCTGCACAAATTTATGAATTGGGATAGCAATATCTTGACTGATAGCGGCGGATACCAAGTATATTCTCTTTCGGCAAATAGAAAAATTAAGGAAGAAGGCGTTAAGTTCAAATCGCATATTGATGGATCTTACCACTTCTTTACTCCCGAAAATGTAATGGAAATTCAGCGTACAATTGGCGCTGATATTATTATGGCTTTTGACGAGTGTACACCATACCCTTGCGACTTTAATTATGCCAAACGCAGTATGCATATGACGCATAGATGGTTGGACAGATGTATTAAGCACGTGGACAATCTTCCATTTAAATATGGTTACGAGCAAACTTTTTTCCCAATTGTTCAAGGAAGTACTTATAAAGATTTACGAAGACAATCTGCCGAATATATTGCCAATTCAAATCAGCAAGGAAATGCTATCGGCGGACTTTCTGTGGGAGAACCAGCAGAAGAAATGTATGCAATGACCGAAGTTGTTTGCGAAATCCTTCCCGAAGACAAGCCGAGATACTTGATGGGCGTTGGAACTCCAATTAATATTCTGGAAAATATTGCCCTCGGAATTGATATGTTTGACTGCGTAATGCCAACTCGAAATGCGCGTAACGGAATGCTTTTTACCGCAAACGGAACAATCAATATCAAAAATAAAAAGTGGGAGGACGACTTTTCGCCACTTGATGAGATGGGACACACTTTTGTAGATACTGAATATACTAAAGCTTACGTGCGACACCTTTTCGCTGCAAATGAATATCTTGGTAAACAAATAGCAACAATTCACAACCTTGGATTTTATATGTGGTTGGTACGTGAAGCGAGAAGAAGAATTATTGCCGGCGACTTTACAGCCTGGAAAAACAAAATGGTTCAACAAATGGGACAACGTTTATAGGTGAACCTTTCTTATGCATAACTTTATTTTAGAATGAAAATAATAGATTGGTATATTCTTAAGAGGTATTTGGCGACATTTTCTGTAATGCTGCTGATGTTTATTCCTATTGGTATTATTATCGACGTTGCTGAAAAGGTCAACAGAATGCTCGAAAATAAAGTACCGCTGATAGAAATTGCACAGTACTATTTAGATTTTACGATCTACTTTGCAAACATTCTGTTTCCGATTTTTCTGTTTTTGTCCGTAATTTGGTTTACGTCCAAACTTGCAAATAATACAGAGATTATCGCCATCTTAAGTTCGGGAATTTCATTTACGCGTTTTCTGCGTCCCTATATAATTGGTGCTTCAATTGTATCCGTATTTGCACTAATTATGGGGTTTTTTATAGTTCCAAAAGCAAGTGCAGGGTTCAACTCATTTCGATATGCATATCTAAATAAATCATCCACTACCAGAGATGACAGCAATGTCTTTAAGCAAGTAAGTGATAATGAATTTTTATACGTTGGAAATTTTAATCAGGATTCAAAAGTGGCTATCAACTTCTCCTACGAACAGTTTGATGGAGAGAAACTCAAGACAAAAATTTCTGCTGGGAGACTTGTCTTCCATGAAAAGGACAGTACATACACAATGTTTAATTATAATAAAAGGATCGTAGGGGAGCTCGGAGATAAAATTGAATCTGGGGTTAAAAAAGACACCACTTTTACTTTTGATCTCGAAGATTTAACGCCTGTGTATTACGTTGCTGAAACCCTTACTTTAGGAGATCTTAATAAATTTATAGCTAAAGAAAGATTACGCGGAAGCAAGGATATCAATGTATACTTAGTAGTACTTTATAAAAAATACAGTATTCCCGTTTCTGCATTCATACTTACAATTATCGCAGTTGCTGTTTCTTCTATGAAACGTCGGGGCGGAATGGGGGCAAATTTAGCAGTTGGAATATTACTCGCGTTTGCATTCATATTTTTCGATAAAATCTTCGGTACCCTTGCCGAGAAATCAACTTTTCCTCCAATCATCGCAGTTTGGATTCCAAATATAGTCTTCGGAATTCTTGCAATTATCTTGTTACGTAATGCAAAAAAGTAAACTTAAAAGTTATTTACTTCTTCATCTTATTGTTTTTATTTGGGGATTTACTGCGGTCTTAGGAGAGCTCATCACAGTTCGTGAAGCCGCACTTGTTTGGTATAGAATGGGATTAGCAGGAATATTTCTGCTTATCTACGCACTTATAGTAAAGAAGCCGCTGAAATTGCCAATGAAAGAAGCCGCCAAAATTATATTTGTAGGTTTTCTAATTGCTATACATTGGATCTTCTTCTTTAGAGCAATTAATATTTCCAACGTTTCGATCACTTTGGCAATGTTCTCTATGGGAGCTTTTTTCGCTTCAATATTAGAGCCAATAGTTTATAAACGCCGAATGCTTTGGTACGAAGTTCTTTTTGGACTGGTGATTATTTGCGGACTATTCGTGATAATGCAGGTGGAAATACACTACCTAGAAGGAATTATTACCGCGTTATTTTCAGTTTTAGTTGGCGTTATATTTACGCTTTTTAATGGAAAGCTGATTAAGAAGCACGATTCGGTAGTTATTGCTACCTACGAGTTTTTTGCTGGCTTTGCTTTTGTGACAATTTATCTGTTGTTTGCCGGAAAATTTGTAACGGGCTTTTTTGATGTCAGCACAATGGACTGGATTTATATTATTGTTTTATCTTCTATCTGTACAGCTTATGCTTTTACGGCTGCAGTAGCAGTAATGAGAGACTTATCACCATATACAGTTATGCTAACTACAAATCTCGAACCTGTTTATGGGATTTTTCTAGCCTTTTTTATAATTGGTGAAAGCGAGAAAATGAGTGTGCCTTTCTATATAGGATCTGTTGTGATCTTAATCACCGTAATTCTAAATGGAATTGTAAAACACCGAGAGGAAAAGAAATTATTGTCCTCCGAATAACATAGCTGTCGAGGCAATGAATCAAATAAATTCTAACTAATAACGAATTTTCGTTTAATAGACAATTATAAATTTTATCTTTGGCGCCTGAACAAAATTTTTTAAACTGCACAGATACTATGGAATATTTAGATTTTGAGCTCCCTGTAAAAGAATTGCAAGACCAATTAAG
>CBDUDY010000177.1:0-4758 GCA_965366055.1 uncultured bacterium | reverse complement strand
CTTAACTGCTGCTGCTTGTATCAACTTTGATTTCAGATATTCAATTTTGAGGTGCAATTGGGAAAGAGCTACGTTAAATTCTGTGTTGATTTCAATTAAAAAAAAGATTTTAAGGAATCTAATTTTTCAGATTTATTTCGCTTAGATCAAATTCCACCTTCCTTTCAAAATATTTCTTGCGGTAATTTTTTTGCAGCATGAAAAATTAAATCTTGAAAAAACTTCAAAAAAAGGAACTGCCCGAATACAGTTCTTTTTAATTTAAAAATTTGAAAATAATAAGCCCAAATTATTTTATAAGGCGATTGGCGATTGCATCAGCAAAACATCATCGCCTTATCCCTCGACTTCAAATTCATGTTGAAGCACTTTGAGTGAATTTATTCCAGCATCGAGATCAAGTATTTTAGTAGAATTTTTAAGCAAATCTAAAAGATATTCACTTCTGAAATTTACTTCATTCATAAACCTCTATATATTATTCCTGACTTCTTCCATTCAAAATATAGAAAATCAATCAATACCCAACTATGAGAATACTACAAAAAAAAGAACTGTCCGAAGACAGTTCTTTTACATTCAACTAATTTAAAATAACTCACCCAAAATTATTTCTTAATCCAGTTGCCATTTGCATCAGCAAACAACAATCCTCTTTGTCCTTCGACTTCAACTTCAAGTTGATACTCTTTGGCTGCATTTATCGATGCTTTATGCAACACCGCCGTTGGATAAGCATCTTGCAATGCTTTTGTAACGGCAGAAGGTACTTCCGATAGTTGAATTTCTTTAAATACGGTCTCCTGCTCTTGTTGGGCAGATTTGTCTACTTCTTTTGTTTGTGCATTGGCTGTTGGTGCAAAACTGACTGAAGCAACTAAAATGGTAACTGATAAAATAAACTTTTTCATAATATATAGGTTTGGTTGTTTTTTTTCTGTTTTGCTTATTAGAAGAATCGTGCCAATGCTGGAAACTTGTTCTACATTATAAGTTATGTAGATACAGCAAGGTTCTAGCAGTATATTATGAAATAAAATGAGTCAAGAAATGTGGTAAGTGGGATACGATATGTGTATTAAATACACACATTTAAGAGTTTTGCATTCTATAGAATCTAATTATCTTGTGACAACAATCTTAAATTTAGTGTTTTGTAAAGTTTTTAAGGCTTTCTTTTAATTAAGTAAGTTGTATAAGTTTTTTAAGGTGGCCAAATTCTTAACTAAAACATCGAAATGCTCTTTGACAAATTAATTCGCGACCTAATTACTCAATTTTTGTTCAAGAATAAACTAGTTCTTGTAATCAAAAATTTTATAGCATTGATGGTATGGCATCCTTTAGCGAGCCTGCCTGCAAAAGCAGGCAGGCTCGCTAAAGGCATAATGCACAGCAGGGTTATTGCAAAACGAACGGGCGAAGCAAAAAGTTCTAAAAAAGATTATCGCTGCTGGAAGAAAATAATTATCAAAAAAAAGCCTCACTAAAATGTGAGGCTTAAGATATTATTCTGGATCATTCATTTTGAAGGTGTCCATAAATGCGGTGGTGTAATTTCCTGCCACATAAGCTGGATCGTCCATCAATTGTCTATGAAATGGGATTGTAGTTTTAATACCTTCGATAACAAATTCGTCCAAGGCTCTTTTCATTTTATTAATTGCTTCTTCACGAGTTTGTGCTGATGTAATTAATTTTGCGATCATCGAGTCATAATTTGGAGGAATTGTATATCCTGCGTAAACGTGGGTATCCAAACGTACTCCGTGCCCACCTGGAGCGTGAAGTGTGGTGATTTTTCCCGGTGAAGGTCTAAAATCGTGGTAAGGATCTTCAGCATTAATACGACATTCGATAGCATGTAACTTTGGTGTGTAGTTTTTTCCAGAAATTGGAATACCCGCAGCAACCATAATTTGCTCACGAATTAAGTCATAATCAATTACTTGTTCTGTAATAGGATGCTCTACTTGAATACGAGTATTCATCTCCATAAAGTAGAAATTTCTATGTTTATCTACAAGGAATTCTACTGTTCCTGCACCCTCGTACTTGATATATTCAGCTGCTTTTACTGCTGCATCACCCATCGCGTGACGTAATTCGTCAGTCATGAAAGGTGAAGGAGTTTCTTCAGTTAATTTTTGGTGGCGTCTTTGGATTGAGCAGTCTCTTTCTGACAAGTGACACGCCTTACCGTAAGCATCGCCCACAATTTGAATTTCGATATGGCGAGGTTCTTCGATCAATTTCTCAAGGTACATTCCGTCGTTTCCAAAAGCAGCTTTTGCTTCTTGACGCGCAGATTCCCATGCTTTTTCGATTTCATCCTCTTTCCAAATTGCTCTCATTCCTTTACCTCCACCACCTGCGGTAGCTTTGATAATTACTGGAAATCCGAACTCTTTAGCTTGTTGTTTTAATTGGTCAACAGATTCTAGCAAACCTTCAGATCCTGGAATTGTAGGAACTCCGGCAGCTTTCATAGTTGCTTTGGCCGAAGCCTTATCACCCATTCTGTCAATCATTTCTGGAGAAGCACCGATAAATTTAATTCCGTGCTCACCACATATTTTTGAAAATTTTGCATTTTCAGATAAGAAACCATATCCTGGATGGATGGCATCTGCATTTGTAATTTCTGCAGCAGCAATAATATTTGACATCTTTAAGTAAGACAAATTACTTGGCGGAGGTCCGATACAAACTGCTTCATCTGCAAAACGTACGTGCAAACTTTCGGCATCTGCTGTAGAGTAAACTGCTACAGTTTTGATACCCATTTCGCGGCAAGTTCTAATAATACGAAGTGCAATTTCACCTCGATTTGCTATAAGAATTTTTTTAAACATCCTTTTTAATTTGAAAAATTAGACAAGTTGAAATTTAAAAAAGGCAGTTATAAACTACCCATTTTTCTACATCAAATTAAGACGGATCTACTAAAAATAATGGCTGATCAAATTCTACTGGAGACGAATCATCCACTAAAACTTTAACGATTTTACCTGAAATTTCAGACTCGATTTCGTTAAATAATTTCATTGCTTCGATAACACAAAGTACATCCCCTTTTGCGATAGTAGCTCCAACTTCAACAAAAACTGGTTTGTCCGGAGAAGGTTTTCTGTATAAAGTTCCGATAATTGGAGACTTAATTGTCACATATTTTGAATTTACTTCTTCTGCTGCTTCTGTCGCAAGTGCAGCAGGAGTTGGCATTGCAGGTTGTGGTGTTCCTGCAGTTGGAAATGCAGGATTCATTGGTGCCTGTAGATAGGTGTACTCAGGAGTACTGGCCTCATTTGTAGTCTTGATCGTGATTTTAAAATCATCCGTTTCAAGTTTAACTTCTGTAGCTCCTGACTTAGCAACAAATTTTATTAAATTTTGTATTTCTCTAATATCCATGATATAATATTTTTTGTTTTAAACTATTTTGAATCGTATGCCCATTTGAGATATATTGAACCCCATGTAAATCCACCACCAAAGGCGGCAAATATTAACGTATCTCCTTTTTTAAATTTCTTTTCGAAATCAAAAAGTAATAAAGGCAGCGTTGCAGCTGTTGTGTTACCGTAATTTTGAATATTAACCAGCACTTTTGCAGGATCAAGATTCATTCTCGCAGCAGTAGCATCGATAATTCTCTTATTAGCTTGGTGAGCGATTAGCCAATCGACATCATCGTTAGTCAAATTATTTTTCTGCATAATTTTCTCACTAACGTCTGCCATACCAACAACTGCGTATTTAAAAACAGTTTTTCCATCTTGAAATACAAAATGTTGTCTGTTTTCTACAGTTTCGATAGATGCAGGAAGCAACGATCCACCGGCGTCTATCTTTAGATAGTCGCGGCCAATACCATCACTTTTTAAGATTTCATCTTGAACTCCCAAACCTTCTTCATTAGGTTCAAAAAGTACTGCTCCAGCACCATCACCAAAAATAATGCAGGTGGCTCTATCAGTATAGTCTATTATTGAAGACATTTTATCGGCACCGATAACAAGAATTTTTTTGTATTTGCCACTTTTAATGTACGCATCAGCAGTTGACATTGCGAAGAGAAATCCTGAACAAGCGGCTTGTAAGTCATAAGCAAAAGCATTGACAGCTCCAATTTGTGTTGCCACAAATACAGCAGTAGCTGCTACAGGCATATCAAATGAAACTGATGTCACAATCACAAGATCTATTTCTGCAGGATCAAGATTGCTTTTTTCAATTAAGTCTTTTGCAGCCATAATAGCTAGGTAAGAAGTACCTTTAGTTTTGTCCTTTAAAATACGTCTTTCATTGATTCCGGTCCGACTGGTAATCCACTCGTCATTGGTATCAACCATCGTTTCGAGCATTTTATTTGTAAGCACAAATTCTGGAACATAACCGCCAACAGCGGTAATTGCAGCTGTAATTCTATTCATAAAAATTCAATTATTTTCTTATTGACTGTTGATCACCAATAAGGACGTGGAATTTACAAAAAAAAATCCGAACCTAGGTTTTTTTTGCATATTCTTAAATTTATAACGCAGAAAAGTTTCAAACAATAAAAAAAACTCCCACAAGGTAGGAGTTTAAGAATTTATGCTATAAGTAATTATATAGCAGCAACTTGTTTATCGATAACTACTTGACCTCTGTAGTACATTTTTCCTTCATGCCAGTAAGCTCTATGGTACAAATGCGCCTCACCAGTGATAGGACAAGTTGCAATTTGTGCAGGAGTTGCTTTGTAATGTGTTC
>CBDUDY010000176.1:0-4797 GCA_965366055.1 uncultured bacterium | reverse complement strand
GATTAGAGAAAACAAAACAGATTATTTCGCAAATTATCAACAATCTTTCCGGCGATAGAGTTGGAATCGTTGCCTATGCTGCGAGTGCATTTCCGGTATTGCCTATAACAACTGATTATAGTGCTGCAAAATTGTTCTTACAAGGAATGAATACAGATATTGTTTCGTCTCAAGGAACATCGCTTTCTGACGCAATATCGCTTTCAACTTCTTTCTTTGCGGATGACAAAAGTAGAAGTAAGCTGATCATTTTACTTTCGGATGGAGAAGATCACGATCTTGATGTAGAAGAAGCATTAAAAGAAGCGAAGAAGAAAAATCTGAAAATTATTACGGTTGGTTTGGGAACTGAAAAAGGTGGACCTATTCCTGTAAAGGAAGGCGGAAAAGCGATCAGTTTTAAAAGAGATAATAATAATGATGTTGTTATAACCAAACTTGAAGCAGATAATCTGAGGATGATCGCAAACAGAACTAATGGCGGCTACATTGATGGTAGCAATACCAAAAATGTTGTGGATTACGTAAAAAATGCGCTTGACAATATCGAGAAGAAGGAATTTGAAACGCAGCAATTTACAGACTACAACTCACAATTTCAATGGTTTTTGGGAGCTGCACTATTTCTTTTGTTATTGGATATGCTTTTGCTACAGCGTAAAACTAAATGGGTTAAGAAATTGAATTTGTTTAATGATAAACAGGAATAACGGTCAACAAACAAAGAATGCGATGAGAAGTTTTTTATTATTTATCGGACTAGTATCTAGTTTAGTTTCTTTTGCACAGGAGCGCGACAAAGCACTTCCTGAGGCAAATAAAGAATATGAAAATAAGCAGTATCAGGATGCCGAAGCTGGATATAGAGTATCTGCTTCTGGATTTCCAGAGAAATCTGCTGCGTCTTATAATTTGGGAAATTCTATCTACAAGCAAAAGCAATATGCAGAATCTAAAAATGCGTATTTAAATGCCGTAAAACATGCTACTTCAAGAGTTGATAAACACCGTGCTTATCATAATTTGGGTAATGTCTTTATGATCGAAAAAAATTATACTGCGGCAGTAGAATCTTATAAAAACGCACTTATAAATAATCCTTCGGATGAAGAATCTAGATACAATTTTGCATTAGCTAAACAAATGCTCAAAGATAATCCGCCGCCCAAAGAAGATAAGAAAAAAGAAAAAGAGGACAAAAAAAAGGAAGAAGACAAGAATAAGCAAGATCAGGACAAAAAGGATCAAGATAAGAAAGACCAAGACAAAAAGGATCAAGATAAAAAAGACGGAAAAGATCAGGATGACAAGCAGAAACCTGAAAAGCCTGAAGATAAAGGTGAGCCAAAGCCTGCTAGCGGAATCTCTAAGCAGCGAATCGAGAATATGCTTGATGCGGTTGGGAACGAAGAGAAAAAAGTTCAGGAAAAAATGATTAAAGGCACCGAGCGAGGCAAACCAGTAAAAGTTGAAAAGGACTGGTAAAACGTCGTTAAATTTATATTTACATCACACAAATTATAAAAACTTGTAGTAACTTAATTTGTTCTACAAAAGGATAGAAAATGAAAAACTACCTCATACTATTTTTATTATCAGTTAATGCGCTTTGTGCCCAGGTGCAGTTTGAGGCAAAAGTTACTAAGCAGTCATTAGCTTTAAATGAGCGATTACGCGTTGACTTTACTATGAATGCAGATGGAGATAATTTTTCTCCGCCAGCTTTCGATGGTTTTAGAGTAGTAGCAGGACCGAGTCAACAAGTGAGTCAATCGTGGGTAAATGGAAAAAGTTCTTTCAGAAAAACCTATTCTTATATTTTGCTTCCAACTCAAAAAGGAAATCTTACCATACAACAAGCTTCTATAGAAATTGACAATCAAATTTATAAAACTAGTCCAGTTCGCATAAGTGTAACCAATGCAGTAGAACAAGCGAGAGATCCGAATGATACTCAGATTTCTGCGGCAGATGCATTGCATTTAGTTGCCGAAGTTTCCAAAACTAATCCTTATATCAACGAGCCGATTACAGTAGTTTATAAATTATATTTCAGTTATAATATTGGAATTACAAATTGGCGCGAACTTAATAAGCCAAAATACAACGATTTCTGGAGTCAGAATATTGATATCCAACAACTTCAAGTAGAAGAAGGAACTTACAATAATGAGCGTTATCGTTTTGTGGTTCTTCGTAAAACTGTGCTGTATCCCCAAAAAACCGGCGCATTGGACATTGAACCACTTTCGTTGGATATCGATGTTGAATTGCCGTCAAACAGGCGAACAGTTTTTGGACAAGTGATAACCACAAAAGATCATAAAAGAGTAGCAGCTGGCAAGAAAACCCTAAATGTACGACCACTTCCAACGCAAGGAAAACCTGCAGATTTTGGTGGAGCAGTTGGAACATTTGACTTTAAAGTGATACCATCGAAAACGACTTTAAATAATGGCGAATCTTTAGACCTTAAAGTAAATGTTAGCGGAAAAGGAAATCTTAAATTATTTGATTTACCAAAACCTGCCGTTCCTGCCGGACTAGAACGATACGATGCCGTACGTGATGAGCAAGTAAATACAAACCTTAGCGGGATGAGCGGAAATGTCATGGATAGCTATGCAATTGTTCCGCAGTTTAAAGGAAAATATACTATAAAATCAATTCCGTTTACCTATTTCGATCTAAGTTCAAACAAATATAAAACTATCAATTCCGGAGATATTACGATTAATGTTATGGATGGGCCAACGTCAGAACCGGCCACAGCTGCAGCAAATACATCTGTTGAAAAAAATAAAGTGAATGCTCAAAATCAGTTCGAATATATAAAGTTGAAACCACATTTGAAGAGAGCAGATCAAGAGGATTTCTTTAAGTCAAATCTTTTTTATATTCTACTTATAATTCCTTTTGCGGCGATTCCATTTATTATGTTGTTCAAAAGACAACGTGAAAAAATTGCTGGAGATGTGCAAGGAAATAGAATAAAGAAGTCAAATAAATTAGCAAAAAAATACCTTTCAGAAGCTAAAGGAAATCTTAATAACAAGGAATTATTCTATATTTCTTTGGAAAAAGCATTGCATAACTTCTTAAAAGCGAAATTGCAAATAGAAACTTCTGAAATGAGTAAAGAGACAATCGAGAGTATCTTAATATCTCGAAATGCTTCGGCACAAACGACACGCCAAGTAATTACATTGATAGAAAATTGTGATTTTGCTCGTTATGCTCCTTCATCAAATGTGGCGATTCAGCAAGATTACGACAAGGCAGTTGCCATTATTTCTGAACTTGAAAAACAGATAAAATAAGATGAAATCATTTATTTATATAGCCGTTTTATTCACTCAAATACTTTTTGCTCAGTCTAAAGCTGACGCTAAAAAGCTGTTTGAGCAAGGCAATGATCTTTATCAGAAAGAGCAATTTGAACAGGCTGCAGCCAAATATGAAGCAGTTTTAAAAGAAGGAATGGTGTCTGATGAGGTATATTTTAACCTCGGAAATAGCTATTATAAAATGAATAAAGTTGCATTGTCAGTTTATAATTTCGAAAAAGCAAAACAACTAAATCCAACTTGCTCAAGCATTGAAAACAATCTTACATTCTCTCAAAAGCTTGCCGTAGACGAATTTGACATAGTGCCGAGAGTAGGAATGGATAAACTTATTTATGACACAACTTCCATATTTCATTACAATACGTGGTCGTGGATTGGAGTGGGAATGGCTTTCTTGTTTTTTCTTGCTTTTGCTGGATATTACTATTCAAATTACAATATTACAAAACGCTTATTCTTTAGCGGTATGATAGTAATATTAGTTTTAATGACACTGGCATTGCTTTCGGCGGGTTTTCAGAAAAAATACAGGGACGCCAATAAATCAGCGATTGTTTTTGAAACAGTTGTCTCGGTGCATAGTGAGCCTAAAGAAACTTCTCCAGAGATTACGCCAATTCACGAAGGTGCAAAAGTACTAATAATCGAAGATGTAAATGGTTGGAACAAAGTGATTTTGCCAAATGGAGTGCAAGGGTGGCTGCCTAAAACAGCCCTAAGAAAACTTTAATTATCAGTTTTAAACTGCAGGTTCTTCTTCAGCTTTCTCTTGCGTAAAATCTTGTTTCAACAACCATTCCTGCAAAGATGGGTAAATGCTCGTGGCAGTATTAAGCACAGGAAGGTAAAATAACGACTTTTCAAGAGTTTCCTTTTCGGCAAAATGATTTGCGAAGTTTACTTTCTCAAAAATTCCTAAGCTCACGCCGACAATCAATACCATTTTAAAAATTCCGAAAACACCGCCAAGGATTTTGTTGAATATTCCCAAGCCTGCAAAACTGAAAAGTGTTGTAAAGACTTTTGCGAGCATCGTAATCGCGATAAATACCAAAATAAAAGTTAGCGCAAATGAAACGACCATAATTGTTTTTGGAGACCAAGAGACAAATGACTGCAAAATCAGGTTTAAGGTATTAGAAAACTTTAAAGCTGCCCAAATTCCCACGAGAAGCGATAGAAACGAGGCTAATTCTACAAAAAGACCGTTCCATATACCACGCAAAAATCCGTAAAGTAAAAATCCGCCAATTATAATGTCAATAAATTCCATTTAAAAAATGTGTTTAAACCTTTTTCAAGAAAAAGGCTTTATAGCAGGAAGTGAATTTCAAAACCTATCTTTGCAAAATAATAGCTATTAGGATACTTTTCCTAATTCTCAAAAAATAATTTTCACGATGTCAAGAGATATACAATTAAAGGAACGATGGGAAACCTTAGTTCA
>CBDUDY010000175.1:0-4805 GCA_965366055.1 uncultured bacterium | reverse complement strand
TTTCGATAAGCTATTAGCTGTTAGCTGTTAGCTGTTAGCTGTTAGCTGTTAGCTGATTTAAAAAATTGATCTTTATCTGTCAAGGAAGGCTTACGAATTTCTCGTACTATTTCGAAAAAAAGAACTCAAAAAAAAGAATCTTAAAATCTAAATGATGATTCTGAAAGCTACAGGCTTATTGCTGATTGCTGAAAGCTAAAGGCTGAACGCTAATTTTTTACTAATCTTTCTCCAAACAGAAAATGAATTCTTAAATTTAGTCTACTCAAAATTATCTTAATCGAAATTCAATTTTACTATGGCAAATTATTTTATCGTCGGAGCTTCTTCTGGCATTGGAAAGCAATTGGCAACGCAACTTTCGCAAGCAGGACATAAAGTTTATGGAACATATCATAAGACGGAAGTCGCAGATAGCGATTCAAATGTTGAATTTTATCCGATGAATGTTTTAGAAGACATTAATGTTGACTTTCTGCCTGAAACTTTGGATGGATTAATTTATTGTCCAGGTTCTATCAATCTAAAACCATTTACAAGAATTAAACCCGCAGATTTTCTTTCAGACTTTGATTTGCAAGTTGGAGGCGCGGTAAAAGTTATTCAAGCGGTATTACCGAGATTAAAAGCATCTTCACATTCTTCAATTGTATTATTTTCGACGGTTGCGGTGCAGACAGGATTGCCATTTCATACTCAGGTTTCAGCAAGCAAAGGTGCTATCGAAGGACTCACCAAATCACTGGCTGCAGAATTTGCACCCAAGATTCGAGTGAATTGTATTGCACCTTCTTTGACAGATACTCCGCTTGCTTCGATGCTATTAAATAATGATCAGAAGAAAGAAGCTAACGCAGAAAGACATCCGCTGAAAAGAATAGGAAGTGCAGAAGATATCGCCAATATGGCTGAATTTTTAATCTCCGACAAAGCAGGTTGGATTACCGGTCAAATTATGCACGTTGACGGTGGAATGTCTACGGTGAAATCATAACTGTTTTTCAAAACACTTCTTTTAAAAATGTCACCTCTCTTTTATTTTCGGTAGTCGATAGCGACAATCGGGATGGAGGAAAATTTCATTTCTAACTTTACCAATAACCAGAAAATTGACGCTCAGCCTTCCGCGAAAGCGTAAAAACCAAAAACAATAACCACAAAATTTATAGATTATGAAAAGGATTTCAGACGAAATGGAACGATTATTAAATGCGCAAATGACTCGTGAAGCCTATCAAGCGCAGGTTTATTTATCATACGCATCTTGGGCAGAAATGAATAGTTTTGCAGGTGTTGCGAAGTTTTTGTACGGACATATGCAGGAAGAACGCGAGCATATGTTCAAGATTTTGAAATATATTTTGGATCGAGGTGGAAAACCAGTTATCGCGGCAATCGATGCTGCTCCAGTGCATCCTAAAGATTTGGGTGAATGCTTGAATAATATAATGAGACATGAAATCGAAAATTCGAAGGAGATTGATAAGATTGTAAATTTGGCACACGAAGAGCGCGATTGGCCAACATTTAATTTTGGTCAATGGTTTGTACAAGAACAAATTGAAGAAGAAACTTTGATTAATAATGTTTTGGACAAATATAATTTGGCGTCTACCAAAACCAATTCAAATCACAGTTTGTACGAAATGGATCGAGATATGAATTCAGAACCACAATCGGCTGTAACACCGCGTGAAGAGAAGATTTAATTCAGAATGAAACCTATTTTTTCTTAGAAACCTATTGTCGAATCAGATTCGATAATAGGTTTTTTTATGCTTTAGAAATAGCCAAAGATTGATGTTTCATAAGTTTGTAGCTAGGCTAGACGAATTGAATTGGAGCTCATTAAAAATGAATTAAGCGCTAGTTAAAGTAGTATCTTTGTCCGCTATTCTCTAGCGGTAAATTACCGCTAAAAAATAGATGTAAAAAGAAAAAAAACGCACCAAAATGGAAGATTTCTTTAATGAATACTATGACGAAATTATTAAAGTACTAATCATACTTTCTATAATGGCAGTTGCCATGGTGCTAACTTCTTGGACCTTTAAAAAAATATCTGATAACGCAATAAAAAACAAGACAAATGCGCCACTTCATGCTTTGAAGTTGGTAAGGCGAATTCTTAATGCGTTATGGCTAGTTTTAGGTGTCATGGTTTTAGTTTTAATAATTTTCGGAACGAAAGATTTGGCTGAAAGCAAGCAGCACTTTAAGATAACCTTGTATTTGGGACTTGTATCTGTATTTACAATTGTGCTAGCTTCTAGCATAAATGTATGGTTTGTGCAAAGTATTGAAAGGAAAATTAGATATAAAGAAGATCCTACTTCCTACAAGTTTCTACGCTACGTTGCAGTTTTTTCCATCTATATAATTGGGGCCTTATTTTGTTTGCTAGCTTTTCCATCTTTAAAGGTGATCTCGCAAACAGCACTTGGAGGCGCTGGAGTTTTGGCACTTATTGCTGGGGTGAGCTCGCAAGAAGCTTTGTCAAATCTCGTTGGTGGTGTGTTTATAATCGCTTTTAAACCATTCCGAATTGGTGATACGGTACAGATTGGAGAAACGATGGTTGGAAAAGTAACTGATATCACGTTAAGGCACACGGTGCTTACTAATTTTTCTAATAAAATGATCGTAATTCCCAATTCAATCATCAACAAGGAAAAATTAATCAACTTTGATTTGCATGATCCAAAGATTTGTGAGCGTATTGAAATTGGAATTTCTTACCAAAGCAACGTGCAGCTTGCCAAAAAAATTATTCAAGAAGAATGTGAAAAGCATAAATATGTACTCGATGCTCGCACGGACAAAGCAAAACAACTTAATGCTCCTATTGTAAGAGTTGCACTAATATCTATTAACGAATCATCTGTTACGGTACGTGCATGGGTTTGGGCTAAAAACTTTGATGATGCATTCGACTTGAGATGTGACGTACTAGAAAGCATCAAATTGCGTTTTGAAAATGAGGGCATTGAATTGCCTTTTCCATCTAGAACAATTTATGTTTCTAATGATGAAAAGTCTAAGCTTGACCCAAAATTAAAAACTTCTCAGCAAGATTTGTTACTCTAAAATTCTAGTCTCTTAATTTCAAATAAGAGGTTGAAAAGTCTTTGAAATTTCATCTCGGTAGAAGCGATATTTTTATAGCTTCAAAATCCATTTAAACCACCTTCATTGGCTCGTTTTGCAAATCGGTATATTTTTCATACCTTTGCGCTATCACGATCCATTATACAATAGACGAGATTTACATCACGCAGCTTTTTTTCTAGCTGTCTTCACAACCATTCAATTTATAATTTTAATTGAATAACTTTGAAACCTCAAGGTTTAGATTTCTAAGCCACTCAAAATTTTTCGCATTTATTTTCGCTGAAAAATTCTACTTTTTTATAAAGTACACCGTCTATTTATTTTGGATTTCACCCGAAATTTAAAATATAAAATATGAAGTTAAGAATAGGAATTATAGGAGCAGGTCCAAGTGGCTTGGCGCAGTTACGTGCATTTAAATCAGCAGAGAAAAAGGGAGAAGAAATTCCAGAAATCGTTTGTTTTGAAAAACAAGAAGATTGGGGTGGCTTGTGGAATTATACTTGGCGTACTGGTGTAGGGAAATACGGTGAACCTACCCACGGAAGTATGTACAAATATTTATGGTCCAATGGTCCAAAAGAATGTTTGGAATTTTCGGATTACTCTTTCGATGAGCATTTTGGACGTCCTATTTCTTCTTATCCTCCACGACCAGTTTTATTTGATTATATTCAAGGTAGAGTGCGCAAAAGCGATGTTCGCAAATATATTCGCTTTAACACGACAACAAGATGGGTTGAGTATAATGAAAAGACTAATCAGTTTAAAGTAATCCTTGACGATCTTGTAAATAACAGGACTTACGAAGAAATATTTGATTATTTGGTAGTTGCCTCAGGACACTTCTCAACTCCAAATATGCCTTACTTTGAAGGTGTTGAAGAT
This sequence comes from uncultured bacterium, assembly GCA_965366055.1. Taxonomy (GTDB): domain Bacteria; phylum Bacteroidota; class Bacteroidia; order Flavobacteriales; family Flavobacteriaceae; genus Flavobacterium. Next base: position 806 of record CBDUDY010000175.1, on the reverse strand, counting down.
TTTCCTGGCATTGTAATGCACGCTCACGATTTTAGAGGTGCCGATCAATTTAAAGATAAAAATGTTCTTCTTATAGGAAGTAGCTATTCCGCCGAGGACATTGGAGTTCAAAGCTATAAACATGGGGCGAAATCTGTAACCTTGAGTTATCGAAGCAATCCTATAGGTATGGACTGGCCTGAGGGAATAAAAGAGGTTCCGCTTCTAAAAAATTTTGAAGGAGACATCGCCCACTTTAGCGATGGCAGTAGAGAGCAGTTTGATGCAGTTGTAATGTGTACAGGATATCAACATAAATTTCCATTCTTGCCAGATAATTTGAGACTAAAGACCCCAAACTGCTTGTATCCAAATAACTTATATAAGGGAGTGGTCTTCAATAAATTACCAAATCTTTTATATTTAGGAATGCAAGATCAGTACTACACATTTAATATGTTTGATGCTCAAGCATGGTTTACCAGAGATATTATGCAAGGAAAAATTGAGTTGCCAAATGAGGCAGATCGCCAAGCAGATATTGACAAATGGGTAAAACGTTCCAAAACTAATAAGGATCACGATGACGAAGTAGATTTCCAGACAGATTATGTGAAAGAGCTAATTTCGTCAACAGATTACCCGGAATTTAACCTTGACAAAGTAGCGAAACTGTTCAAGCAATGGCTCAAAGATAAAGACGAAAATATCTTGGAGTATCGTGATAAAACATATACTTCTGTCATTACAGGAACGAAAGCAGAAACACATCATACCTCTTGGATAGACGAGATGGACGATAGCTTTGAGCGCTATCTTTCAGAAAA
>CBDUDY010000174.1:0-4807 GCA_965366055.1 uncultured bacterium | reverse complement strand
TTAAATATCCCTAAATTGTTTCTGACGATCTACTTTCCAAACCTCATCACTCTTCAACGCATCTAAAAAAGCTTCGGCGGAATTTCCATTGCCGAAATTCTCATGGTCAATACTGACATTTTTTGTTCTTTTTTCTTGCAATGCTTCGTAAATTTCATATTTATCATAGCCAACATTAATGATACTTGGATGTTGCGATCTATTATGCTGCCTACTTCCCACATTGATTATAGGAACTCCATAATACGGCGCCTCACGAATTCCTGCACTACTGTTTCCCACAACAAAATCAGCATTCTCTAATAAGGTCAGAAAATATTCGAAGCGTAGTGAAGGTATAATTTTAAACCGTGAACTCCCTCGAAGCTGATCATACGCTTTAAAAATTAGTGAACTTCCCAAATCATTATTGGGATAGATGACCACATAATTTTTATCGTCGAGCAGCAATGCCTCCACAAAGTCTTCGGCATACTTTTGCATTTCCTCAACTTCTGTAGTTACTGGATGAAACATTGCGATCCCGTAATTCTTGTAAACAATCTCGTAATACTCCTTGGCAACTGCCAAAGTTGGTAGCGCATCTGAAAACATAATGTCCACATCTGGAGATCCAATAGTAATGATAGACTCCACAATTTCTCCCATCTGAACAAGGCGCTTTTTTGCCTGCTCATTTGAAACAAAGTGAATATGACTCATTTTTGATGTCGAATGGCGAATTAATTCGTCAATCGTACCAGAAACTTCACCGCCTTCTATGTGCGCCACTAGAATATTATTTAGTGAGCCCACAATTGCGCCAGCTAGCGCTTCTACACGATCACCATGAATAATAATCATATCCGGTTTGCTGTTCTGCACATATTCAGAAAGTCCTTGGATGGTCTTGGCAAGAGTCAGATCCATCGTAGTCTCGTCAGTATGATTTTCAAAAGTATGTATATTGGTAATTCCGCACTTCTCAAATTCAAGCAAGGTATACCCATATTTTTCTTGAAGATGCATACCCGTAACAAAAACTGTGGCTTCAAATTGACTATCGTTTTTTACAATGCTAATCAAAGATTTAATTTTCCCAAAGTCCGCGCGAGTGCCGCTAATAAAAAGAATTTTTTTTTCCATAGATTTTTGATGCTAAGCAAATATAAGCAAAATGATGAGCTATTTATTAGCAAGCAAATTGAATTGCAATTTTGGATAGTAGATACTTTTCAAAACTATAATTTGCTTTCAAATTCCTTATTTTTTTAAAAAATTGGACGAATCCTTTCAACAGAAATTCTTCGGTACCATTGAAGATTTCTTTTGGCTCAAGATCAAGCTGTTCGTTCCCAATCTTTCTTACAGCTTTTGCTCCGCGCATCTACAAGAAAGGATTTGCTTCGCGAGTTTGCAAAAGCTCGACTTCACTACTATCCTTGTCGCAAAATCATCGCTTTAAAACTTCCTCCTTATTAAACAAAAACACTTTTAAAATGCTTTCAAAACTAAAAAAATGTCCGATGTAATTTATATAAAAATCATATTCGCCTTCTTACTGGAAAGCTACTACTTTATAATTTTAGAACTTATTATATGTTTTTTTAGCGGTGAGTTTCCTGTTATTTTAGAAAACATCAACCTATTTTACTATATAAGATATTGCATGAGAGTAGGGTAGTTTTTTTACTTCAACATTATTTTCAAAAAATTCATCTACTGCTTTATTCGTTCCCGCGAATGCTCCATAATCGTCAAAAATGATTATTCCGCCTTTTGTTACTTTCTCAAATAACTTTTCTAGTATATGTTTTGATGGCTCATATAAATCCACATCGATATGAAGTAATGAAATTTTCAAATGAGGGTTTTCTATAAGGTATTGATCTAAAGTATTTAGAATATCTCCCTTAATAATTTCTACATTTTCAGCAAGCCCTTGTTTAAGCAGTAGCTCATTAATTTCTTCCAAGGAAATACTCACACCACCATTTGTTTCGGCAACAAATGCATCTCTTTTCGCTTTATCCGCTTCAAAATGTGCTTCCGGAAAATCACCAAAAATATCAAATCCTATAATTTTTCTACTGTAAGTCTGCTCTAATAGATCTCTAAACTTTATCCATCTAAAAAACGAATTCCCTTTAAAAATTCCAAATTCTACTATTTCACCTCTTACATCTGACGTTCTTTTAAAAAATTCAAGATGCGTTATAAATTTACTAAACCTCGATGCATTTGCTGTCGCATAAAAGCCATTTTCATATTCAAACTTCTTACTCAGATCATATAGTTTTTCCATTCTTTTTTTACGAAAGATACTAATACTGCATAAAACTATTGAGAACATTTTTTAGAATTTTCTACTTTCTTACATCAATAATGCACTAAAACTATTCCCCTACATCTTTAAAGCAAATACTTTCACTATGCAGAAAACTATTGCAAAATTTCAGAAAGATTGCACCACTTTATTTCAAAACTGGAGAGTTGATAAAGCCGCACAAAATATAAAACAAGTCAATAATATTGTAAAATAATTCGCTCTCATTTATTATACTTTTATAGATCAGAGTCAAGCAAATTTTTGTAATTAATTTCTACTTCGGTAAAAACGAAACCAAAGAAAAAATTGACTCTGTTTTTTTTTAGTTTACTGTCAATGTTTTTCTGAGATAGCTCATCGCAAAATATAAAATGAATGATGATTAGATTTCACCAATCGAATACCTTAAATCAACCTTTAATACAGCAGTTACAATTCAAGATAAAGAGAACAAGTTTCTACTTATCTTAAACTTAAAACAACTCTCTTATGAAAACTTCAAACTTATTAGCTGGACTCGGAGGCGCAATTGTATTAACTGTACTAAATGAATCTCTAAAAAATTTAGACAACAAAATGCCACGTATAGATCTCATTGGCGAACAAGCATTGCAAAAAACTTCGGCATTTTTAGGTGCTGAAATTACTAATAAAAATACCCTATACAAATCAACACTTGCTGGGGATCTTCTAAGTAACGCAGCTTACTTTAGTCTGATCGCGGGGAAAAGAAAAGACTTGTGGAAACGTGCTGCGTCGTCAGGGTTTCTTGCTGGACTGGGCGCTATATCTTTGCCAAGCAAAATGGGACTTAACGATGAGCCCGTAACAAAATCTCTCACTACAAAATCTCTTACAGTTGGATATTATATGGCAGGTGCTTTTGCAACAGCAGCAATATTAAGTCTCATGGAAAAAAAATAAATTTATATTTTAACCTAAGAAAAAAGGGCTCTCCAAAAATTTGTGAGAGCCCTTTTTTATTTATCGAATTGCTATTAATTAAAATCTTCAAAGGATAACTGCTCATCATTTTCAATGTCTCGTGTTGCACTTTTACCTAAAATAGAATTAAAATGTTCAGCCGAGATTGCACCCGTTCCCGGTCGTTTTACCCAAATATTGGCCATATTTAAAACCGTCCCTTTGGGGATTTTAGCGATACTGCAAACGGTTGCAAATGCAAAATCCATAGTTACCTGTTCTTCATCAGCAGCTTTTTTTATTCCACCGCGCATCTGCCAAATCTCTTTACTAGCAATTAGTAATTCATTGCAGGCATTTTCGTCCATACTACAGATGATGTCTGGTCCCGTTCGCTGCATATAATCTGTAAAATGCCGTTCTACGATTGACGCTCCCAAAGCTACTGCAGCTAGCGATGCGTTGTTATTTAAGGTGTGATCGCTGAGACCAAACACCTTATCCGGAAAAGCTTCGTGCATTTGCCTCATCGCTCCCAACCGTACTAAATGAGGTGAAGTTGGATATAAATTGGTAGTGTGCAAAAGTGCAACTGGTATATTTTTGGCATTAAAAATCGCAACTGCCTTAGCAATACTTTCAATAGTATTCATTCCTGTACTCATGATTACTGGCTTACCAAATCCTGCAATATGTTCCAGTAGTGGATAATTGTTACATTCTCCAGATCCAATCTTATATGCTGGAATATTAAATTTCTTTAGTCTTTCAGCCGCAGCTCTAGAAAAAGGAGTCGATATAAAAATCATTCCTTTACTTTCAATATATATTTTCAGTTCCAGCTCATCCTTTTCACTAAGAGCGCAACGCTCCATAATTTCGTAAATAGAAACTGTTGCGTTTCCAGGAATTACCGTTTTTGCTGCTCCACTCATTTCATCTTCTACAATATGAGTCTGATGTTTTATCATCTCCACTCCAGCGCGAAAAGCTGCATCAACCATCTCCTTGGCCACTTGTAGCGAACCTTCGTGATTAATTCCCAATTCAGCAATAACTAGTGGCGGATAGTCCTCACCTATTTTTCTGCCTGCTATTTCTATATATGGTTTCATTTATTGTATTTATTATTACTACTACAATAATAGTATTTTATTAATTATTAATAATAAACTCCACGATTCTAAATCTTAAAAATACTACTTCTAGCTACTACGCTGTCCTCCTGAGCGAAGTCGAAGGAAGCGAAGTCGAAGGAAGCGAAGTCGAAGGAAGCGAAGTCGAAGGAAGCGAAGTCGAAGGAAGTCGAGGGAAGCCGAAGTAAGTCGAAATAATTAGAAGAACAACACTACTCTTCTTTACCCACCCTGTCCTCCTGAGCGAAGTCGAAGGAAGCGTAGTCAAAGGAAGTCGAAATAAATAGAAGAACAACACTACTCTTCTTTACCCACGCTGTCCTCCTGAGCGCAGTCGAAGGAAGCGCAGTCAAAGGAAGCGCAGTCAAAGGAAGTCGAAATAAGTAGAAGAACAACACTACTTTTCTTTACCCACGCTGTCCTCCTGAGCGCAGTCGAA
>CBDUDY010000173.1:0-4836 GCA_965366055.1 uncultured bacterium | reverse complement strand
GCCTAGCCCTGATGGGAGCGGCATCCTTTTTCTTTTTTTTCCTTAAGAAAAAAAGAAAAAGATATAGTGGACAGCAGGAAATAGCTCCAAAAAATTATCATCTATTTTATAAAATATATACCCATGAGAAAACTTTTATTTGTTGCCGTTTCGGTACTTTTTGCAACTGCAGGATCGGCTCAAAAAAATAAAAATGCTAGAGCGGATGGAACCCCAAAACTTGTTGTGGGAATTGTAGTTGACCAAATGCGCAATGATTATCTATACCGTTTTGCGGATAAATACGGCGATGGCGGTTTTAAGAGAATGCTTAAAGACGGTTTTGAATGCCGAAATACAAATTATAACTACGTGCCAACTTATACCGGGCCGGGACATGCCGCGATTTATAGCGGGACAACGCCGTACTACAACGGAATAATTGCGAACGATTGGTACGATGCGAAAACGGGAAAAATGATGTATTGCACGCAAGATGATAGCGTGAAAAGTGTTGGAACGACTGGGAAAGCGGGCAAAATGTCTCCTAAAAATTTATTGGCTACGACGATGACTGACGAGCTGATGTTGTCTAATAATAGACAATCTAAAGTTATTGGAGTTTGTATTAAAGACAGAGGTTCGATACTTCCAGCGGGACATATTCCAACTGCGGCTTACTGGTTTGATGGTGAAAGTGGAAATTGGATTACAAGTAGTTATTATATGGATCAACTTCCTAATTGGGTTAGTAAATTTAACAATTCTAAAAAAGTGGATAGCTACCTTTCCAAGCCTTGGAAAACGCTGTACAATATTGATACTTATACTGTTGGTTTGCCAAATGGCGGCGATTATCGAAAGCCCTATAAGAATGCAGAAAAAAATGAATTTCCCCACGATCTGCCTGCTTTAAAGGAAAAAAATGGTCTAGGACTTATTCGTTCAACACCTTTTGGAAACTCGCTTACCGTTGATTTTGCAATAGAAACTTTGCAAAACGAAAGGATGGGGCAAGGCAAATACACAGATTTTATGGCGTTAAGTCTTTCTTCTCCTGATTATGTGGGACATCAATTTGGGATTAATTCAATCGAAATTCAAGATACTTATGCGCGTCTTGACAAAGATCTTGAACGATTCTTTAATCATTTAGATAAGACTATCGGAATGGAAAATGTGTTGGTATTTCTTACCGCTGATCACGGTGCAGCACAGACACCACAACAAATGATAGATATGAGAATTCCTGCTGGAGCTTTGGATACTGATAATATTTCGAAAGAAGTATCTGCAAAAATATCAGAAAAATATGGAGCTGGAGACTGGGTTTCTAAATATTACAATCAGCAATTTTGGTTGAATGACAGTTTGATTGACAGCAAAAAACTTAATCGCAACGATATTGTAGAGGAAGTTTTGCCATTCCTGCGTAAAATGGATGGAGTGCAAGCAGTATATAATACCTCGACAGCAGATTGGAAAGCATCCAATTCACATACAGAGAAAATTTTGAATGGAATTTCGCCAGTAAGATCGGGGCAAATTTCAATCTTAATGCAGCCTAATTGGTTTGGAGGTTCGTATGCGGCAAAAGCTGGAACTACGCACGGCAGCAGTTACACATATGATACTCACGTGCCTTTGGTATGGATGGGTTGGAAAATAAAGTCAGGTACGAGTGCACAACCATTTAATATTACGGATATTGCTAGTACTGTTTGTGATATTCTGCACATTAGTAATACGAACGCTTCGACAGGAAGTCCGATGACTGATATGATCGTAAAACAGTAACAGAAATTATAACCAAAGTGATTTGGTGGAATTAAATGAAGCTGCGATTTTTATTGATAACTAATAAAAATCACAGTTTTTTTTTGAATTATATTAAAATGGAGCAACTCCTTTTTCGAATAGCGATCCTAATTACTGCGGTACTATTTTTTTCGTGGGCTATTTTTACATTGATAGAACATGGCTATGCGCTGATTTTTAAAAAGCCATTGTATGTTCACTTCTATCTGAAATTGAAAAAACTGCCGACTTCTCAACTGACTATTTTGCGAGAGCATTCGCCGTATTTTCAAAATTTGACTGAGAAGAATCAAGGCTCCTTTGAACATCGGATAGTATCCTTTCTGTCGAATTATAATTTTGTTGCGAGAGATGGAGTTATAATTGATGATAAAGTGAAAATACTAATTGCTTCTGGCTATGTGATGTTGACTTTTGGAATGAGAAAGTATCTCTCGAGAGCGTTTCACTCCATTTTGATTTACCCAGATGCCTATCATTCTGTAGAAGAAGGTCAGATGCACAATGGAGAATTCAATCCAAAATACAAAGCCGTTGTTTTTTCTAAGAAAGCTTTAATTGATAGTTATGAGAATGAAGTTGACAATCTAAATCTTGCAGTTCATGAATTTGCTCATGTGCTCACTTATCATTCCATGAAAGGTAAAGATGTAAGCTCGTCAATCTTTAGTGATCAGTATCAGAAGATTATCAAAAGCATCACTCAGTTTGAAAATGCGGAGAAATTAAAGAATTCAGATTATTTTCGGATTTACGCTTTTGCAAATAAATTTGAATTTCTCGCGGTTGCATTGGAGCACTTTTTCGAAAGTCCTGAACAGTTCGAGAAAGAATTTCCAGAGTTGTATGGAGAAATTCGGGTAATGCTCAATCAATAGAGTATGAGTAACACTCTTATTGTAATTCAGATAACTACTAAGTTTCTCTTAAATGCTTGTATAAAATACAATAATTGCTGTTACTTGTCGATAATATTGACTTATTATTTGTTAGATATCCTATAATGGTGCGAAATTGGTATTTATTGCCAATCATGTAAAATGTTGTCTTAATTTAGATAGATTTGTTTAAACAATAAAATCTGAATCATGAAAAAAACATTACTTACTCTCGCGGCATTTAGCTTTATAGGATTTGCATCTGCGCAATCTATTATTACACAAAATTTTAATGGTCTTACTATCGGAAACGTAGGAACAGATAATACAGGAGCGACATCTGGTCAAGGAGGTTTCTTTACATTAACAAATAATGGGGTAGCGCCTACAACGTCCACAAACGCTGAAAATGAGAATTTCCAGATCGTTGCTGGAGATGCTGCACATGGAAATGTACTACAAGTTACAGGACCAAACGGTGACAAAGGAGCCCGTTTTATGAATAACGAAGGTCTTAGTGCTTTTTGGGAAGCAAGACCAGATGGGGAAGATATTATCGAAATTGACTGGACTTTTTATACTGGTCCTGTTACAGCTAGTAGAAACAATATGAGAGGTGTTCTTTATAACGCAGACAACACTAAAATATTGGGAGGTTTATCTCTTGCAATGAATACTAAAACATTAAGCGCAATCGCTTATTATGATAATACTCAAGCTCCGGGCGGAGCTGTAGCGAATTATTTATTCAATCTTGCTGCTGGAGGTCTTGTGTTGGAAGCTGATACGTGGTACACTTTTGGAATCAGTTTTAATAATGCTACTGGTGAAGTTATCGTTAGAACTGGTGATCTCGAAGCTAATAACGCTATTCTAGGTGCTGCCGCGGGAGAAATACCTTCTGAATTTGACATTATTGCTGTTTCAGGATCAGCTGCAGCTACTGCAACAGCTCCTGCAATGCCTAATATGGCTGCCGCAATAGGATTGTATGACAATTTAGTAATTAGAACGTCAAGTGAAGACACTTTGCTAGGTGTTGCAGATAATGCAACTCAAGCTTCTGTAGTTTCTGTATATCCAAACCCTGCATCTGATGTTGTAAACATCGCTGGAGCAGATATCAACAAAGTAACTTTCGCTGACATCAATGGTCGTACAGTAAAATCACTAAATGTAAACGCTAAACAAGCAACTATCAGTATTTCTGATCTTTCTACTGGAGTTTATATGATGACAATCGAAACTACTGACGGAGCAACTACAACTAAAAAATTACTTAAAAAATAATTCTAAGTTATAATTTTAAAAATGGCAGTGAGCTTTTGTTCACTGCCATTTTTTTTGTTTGATACTTTCATCAAAAGCGTGAATTAGACAAACAGGTAAATGTCATATTTTTATTGAAAATCAATGGTTAATTTTGCGTCTGAATTTACTAGCATATGAATCTACAAGAGCAAAAGGAATTTCTCGTCCAAGAGCTTAAGAATTTCTTTATTCTAAAGTCATCAGTTCGTAGTTGGCATATTCCAGTTTTGGCTGGATTGTCGGTTGGAATTCCGCTAATGGTTGGTTTGTATTTTGATCAGAGTAAAGCGGCTTTAACGGCGAGTTTGGCTGGCTTGGTGATTTTGTATATGCCAATTACCAATAGTATTTTCAAAAGAATGTTGGTAATGTTTGTCTGCTCCTTTGGAATGATGCTATCTTATAGCGTGGGACTTATCTTTAGTTTTCATCCCATTGCGGCAATTTTGGCCTTTGGTGCTTTGACCATTGTCGTGCATTATGTGGCGCGGACTTTTAATATGAAACCGCCTGGAAGTTTCTTCTTTATTATGATTGCCGCAGTCGCATTTATGATGCCGAATGATTTGACCTTGGCTCCACAGAAAATCGGAATTTTTACTTTGGGCACAATGGGAGCTTTTCTGTTATCACTAATCTATAGTTTGCTGATCAAACATGACTTAGAAGAAAACACTTCTCAACTTTCAATTGTGATTGATAGAAATCCATATCACAATGGTATAGAATCGGCTTTAGTAGGATTATTTATGGCAATTTCTCTCGCAGTTAGTTATATTTTCGAACTTAATAATGGCTATTGGATTCCGATTTCGGCTTTGGCAGTATTGCAAGGTGCGAATAGCTATAT